>JAYVNZ010000430.1:0-5251 GCA_043758185.1 Gemmatimonadaceae bacterium
GGCAGCTTCGCGATGGTATTCCCGTTGCACGACATCACGCACTACGCCGTCGAGCAGACGCTTGGCTACCGGCGTGCTTTCTATGGGCTCGTCGCGGACGGCTGGGAGATTTCCGATTTCGCGATCCCGTGGCCGCGCGGACCCATTCCCGACGAAGCGCGCGAGGTCGAGCTGGTCGTCGGCCTGTTCGACGGCATGCGCCGCGAGCGCGACGGCTGGAATGCTGTCCAGCTCAACGCAGAGCTGGTTCGGCTTGCGGCTGGGAGCAAGGTCGCGCGATCAATGGATCTGCGCACCCTCGCCGAGGACGATCTCGCACGCGTCCGTGCGCTGCGAACGATCTGTTGGCCCGATGGAGCGCGACGGCACCAGGCCACATCCTCGAGCTCGATTTCACCCGCAAGTAACCTTGCGCCCACCGTCAGTCCGGTGGTGCCAGAGCGCCGACGCTGCACAAAAACGTCACGATGATCTTCGTCGCATCGAGACCGCCTGGCGCCGTGTACGTCCCTTCGGTCGACCCGCCGCTCCACGCATGTCCGACGCCCGTCAGCAGGTGCTCCTCGACGAGCACATGTTCCGTTCCGGCGCCGGCGTTCACCTCTGCCCATGCGCGGGCGACAGCACGCAGGTTGGTTGGTGCGACGACCTTGTCGTCCGCGCCATGGAGCACGATCACGGGGATGGCGCGCTTTCGCGCCCCCATCGCCGCGAGCGCCCGCGTGCCGAGCGCGTCGGCATCATCCGCACCCTGTCGCATCGCGGCAAGCGCCGTTGCGACGTCGCTTGCGGCGAGCGCCGGCAGCCCGGAGTGCATCGCAAGTGCCGCATACCGTTCCGGATATGCCACAACGAGATTGGCCGCCATCGCCGCGCCAGCGGACATGCCGACGACGGAGATGTGTCGCGCGCTCACTCCTTCCGCGCGCGCCACTGAATCGATCAGGCCCGCAAGTAGCGCCGCCTCACCGCGATCGCGCGTGAACTCGCTCGGCGTGTACCAGTTCCAGCATTTCTGTGGATGCGCCGCTGCCGTCTGCTCGGGATACATGACGAGAAATCCACCCGCTTCGGCGGCAACGTTCATGCGGGTACCCTTCGCCATATCGTTGGCTGTCTGCGTGCAGCCGTGCAGCATCACCACCAGCGAGCGCCTCGCATGGTCATCGGGCAGCGACGCAGGCCGGAACGCGACGAACTCGCGTGATCCAGATGGGCCCGCGAAGGTGTGTCGCGTCGTCGTGGAGATTCGCGCCGCCAAGGAACCGTGCGTCATCGCGCATCCGAGCGCGCTGATGATCACGCCGCTCGCGAAAACATTCCTCAAAAGGTGATGCCTCCGCCGACCGTCACCACCTGCCCCGAGATGTAGTTCGACTCCGGGGAGCAGAAGAGATACACGCCATCCGCGGCCTCCTCCGGCGTGCCCAAGCGACCCAGCGGAATGGCATTCTGCTCGAGGTGCTCGATCATCGCAGGTTGCACCCCCACCTTGCGCATGCCGCCCGCCGAATCACCCTCGGACGCAATGGGCTGTGTCATCCGGGTGCGGATGAAGCCGAACGCCACGCAGTTCACGTTCACCTTGTACCGACCCCACTCCTTCGCCAGGGTCTTCGTCATGCCTACCACCGCCGCCTTGCCAGCGGCGTAATTTACCTGCCCCGCGTTTCCACCCAGACCTGAGACCGACGAGACATTTACGACCTTCCGGAATACTTCCCGTCCCTCCGCCGCCTCCGACTTGCTGAAGCGACGAATGGGCTCCGCCGCCGCCCGCAGTATGCGGAAGGGCGCCGTGACGTGGACGTCCATTATCGCCTGGAACTGTTCGTCCGTCATCTTCTGGATGACGCTGTCCCACGTATAGCCGGCATTGTTCACGATGATGTCGAGGCCGCCGAAGCTGTCGAGCGCCATCGCGACGAAACGATCCCCGAAATCCGGTGCCGTAACGTTGCCCGCGCAGACCACGGCTTCTCCACCAGCTGCCACAATGGCGTCGGCCGTGTCGCGCGCCGGCGCCGCGTCGAGGTCATTCACCACCACACGCGCCCCTTCGGCCGCCAGCTTCAGCGCCACCGCTCTGCCAATGCCGCGACCGGAGCCGGACACGATTGCCACTTTCCCGTCGAGCTTCATGATGGTTGTCATCTCAGATCTGGATTGCGCGGTCCGTCCAGTACTCGTCACGCATCAGGCGCTTCAAGGTCTTGCCCGCCGCATTGCGCGGAAAGTCGGCGAGGATCACAACATCGCCGAGCTGCTGGTACCGCGCCGCCACCCGCTCGTTGACCCAGCGCTTGAGCGCACCAGCGTCCACCTCGGCCCCGCTCCTCAACACCACGGCGCCCATGGGTGCCTCGCCCCACTTCTCACTCGGAATGCCGAATACCGCGGCCTCCAGCACATCAGGGTGAGTCACCATGACCTCCTCGATGTCCTTCGGATACACATTCACCCCACCCGAGATGATCAGGTCCTTCTTCCGGTCCACGAGGTACAGGTAACCGTCGACATCCAGGTACCCCATGTCTCCGGTGTACATCCAGCCGTCACGTATGGCGTCCGCCGTGAGGTCCGGACGCTTGTAATAGCCGGTCATCAGGAACGGACTGCGCCCCACGATCTCTCCAACCTCGCCCGCGGGACAATCGCGGCCGTCCTCCCCTGCAATACGCGTCTCGAAGAACGGCTGGGGACCGCCAACGGATCCCGTCTTTCGCGCAACGTCACCCTTGTCAAGAATGGTGATGACGCCCTCGGTCAGCCCATACAACTCGTGGAAGATGCCGGGAAGCGCAGACGTCAGCTTGTCCTTGTGCTCTCGGTGCAGCGGCGCGCCAACTGAACCGAGCATCTCCAGGGACCGAAGCTTCTCCCTTGCAAAGTTCGGCGCATTCATCACCGCGATGATCTGCGACGGCACCATCATCACGTGCGTGACCCGCTCCCGTTCCACCGTCTCGATGAACTCCACTGCGTCGAAGCGTGGCTGAAGCACATACGTCGTGCCAAGGAACAGCGCCGGCATCAGCGTCACGAACGCGCCATTGAAGACCAGGGATCCCGCGTGCATCACGATGCTTTCCGGCGTCATCCGCCACGTGGATGCAAAAAGCGCGCAATACATGGCCCGGATGTAATGCGTGTGGATGATGCCCTTGGGCGAGCCGGTCGTCCCGCTGCTGTAGACAATGTTGAACAGATCGTCATCCGAAATCGCCACCTCGGCTACTGCCTCGGCACCCTGTGCAGCGATGAGCGTCTCGTAGTCCAGAAAGCCGTCGCGGATCGTACCGCCTACTGCGACATACCGTTCCGCCGGAAGAGTCGGTACTTCGGAGCGCACGGCATCGATGTCGTCTGCCAGCGCATGTCCGAGTACGACAGCACTGGAATCGGAATCGCGAAGCAGCGCCGCAAGCGCTGGGCCCCGCAGCAGGGGACTGAGCGGCACCAGCACGAGTCCCATCTGGATCGCGGCCCAGTACGTCTCCAGCACCTCGACGCAATTGGGCATCACGACGGCAATCTTGTCCCCCTTCGCCAGGCCGAGCGCCTGGAATGCGCGCGCGAGCTGGTTGACGCGCCCGGACAGTTGCGCATAACTCATTCGCGTGTCGCCGCAGACGAGTGCGAGATGCGCACTGCGATACCTCGCATGCCGCGGGAGCAGCGATCCGACATTCACGAGCCGGCACCACTGAGAAACGGAATGATCGCGTCGTGAAACGCACCCGGGCGCTCCACGGGCATCATGTGCCGCGAGTTCGGAATCACCACGAGCGACGCATGGGGCATCGTGCATGTGTAGGCCCGCTTCCACTCCACCGGCGTGTAGTCCTCGTCTGCGGCAACCACCAGCACCGGACACCAGATCTCGGGCAGTCGTGCCATCACGCTCCACCCCACCAGTGCCGAGAGCGCGCGGAGATATGCACCCGGATCATTGCGTCCCCACCGCTCTACGAACGTCCTGCGCAACGCGGCATGCTCCGGTGCGGGCAGCAACCGCGTCGCGAGCACCGCACCCATCTTCGACATACCCATCAGGCGCACGATCACACTGCGTTGGTAGATGGCAACCTTCTCCCTCCACGTGCGCAGGATCATTTCGGGCCCGCTGTTGACGATGACAAGGCTTCGCACGAGATCGGGACGCACCGTCACAAGCTGAAAGGCGATCATGCCTCCCATGGACAGCCCCACGACATGCACAGGTCCAAGCCCCAGGTGCTCGATCAGGCGTGCCGCGTCGGCCGCGAACTGCACGACTGAATACTTTCCCCGTGGCTTCCCCGTCAGACCGTGTCCCCGCACGTCGTACGTCACCACTGTGAAGGCGCCGCGAAGCGCTTGCACCTGCGGCTCCCAATCCTCCGTACTCGAGCCCAGGCCATGGATGAGTAGAACCGGAGCTCCGTGGCCGTACCTTTCATAATGGACGTCCAGGCCGTCGAGTGTGATCATCGGCATGAATTCGCCCTCACTTCCACCGGACGTCCCACTCGCAGAACAAGTCGCCCTCCAGCGCACACCGCGCATGCGTGACCATCGGTTCGCGTGCACCGGCGATCTCGATCCCGGCCAGCCAGCCACCGGTCAACCGGCGACAGAAGAGCTGGTCCCCCGCCTCGAACCCGATGAGGCGCACCGTGGCACGACCCACCATTCGCGCGGTCACCTTGATGTCTCCAGGACGATAGTACCGCTGAAAAAGAGAGATGTGCTGGTCGAGAAAGTCATCCGGAGTCGGCTTCTGGATCAGGCCGGCATACAGTTGCATTCCCCGCACGCGAATCGCCTCTGCTCCCGCTCGTTCCGCCCAGTAGGGGTCAATCTCCACGAGTGCCAGGTCCGCACTCCGCCACAGGCTCAACGCCACACGGTACGGTACGTCATCCGTCACCGCCGCCGCTTCGAGCAGGGCGCGATCTTCTGTCGGAAGCCGCGAGAGCACCCGCTCCAACGCGTCCGCCGAAAGCGAATGAGCCAGGTACTCCATGGTGCTGCGCAATGTTGATCCACGCGCATAGAACATCTGTTGCTCCTGAGCATCACGCTCCCTGAGAGAGCACGTCCGCACAGCATGCCGCCCCTGGACCAGGGCGCGCAAGGCACTGGCGCCCGGACCAGCGGCGCCAGCAACCTGCAGTCCAGCGTCACCCATGGAGATCACTTGCCTTCCCACCGCAGTCCCAGCAGCACGATGGGGCCGAGCACCGGGGCGTTGATGATTTCCTGGTGC
>JAYVNZ010000431.1:0-8733 GCA_043758185.1 Gemmatimonadaceae bacterium
TGTACGGGCCCGGCATCGAAGCCGTGCGGCGCCTGCCAGCACTGTCGCTACGCGCTGGCGGGCGGGCATCCCGACATACACTGGTTCTTTCCGCGACCCAGGCTGAAGGACGCCGATGCCGCGCCCTCGAAGATCCTCGACGACTTTCGCGAGGCAATCACCGAGCGCGTCAAGACCGGTGTGTATGCGCCACCTGCGCCCGAAGAGGGCATCTACGTCTCCACCATGCGCGCCATGGTGCAGTCCGCCTCCATGGCGCCCGCGCTGGCGGCTCGAAAGATCTACATCCTGGGTGAGGCGGAGCGCATGGTGCTGCGGGAGGGGTCGGAAGACGCCGCCGGCGCATTCCTCAAGCTGCTCGAAGAGCCGCCCGAGAAGGCGAACATCATCCTGACCACCAGTGAACCTGGCGCCCTCATCCCCACCATCCGCTCTCGCCTCGTTGCCGTGCGCGTGGCCGCCATGCGGTCCGCGGACGTGGACGCAGTCCTGGCCGAACCGGCCATGCAGGCCGCGATCGGGGCGGCTGGGGGGCCGAAGTCGCGGGAGGAACAGCATCGCATCGCCAACGGGGCGCCCGGATCCCTCGTGGGCGGTGCAGAGTGGGCGGACGCGATCGCGCGCGCGCGCCGGATTCTCGATGCCGCCTCGAACCGGGATCGGCGGGAGCAGAGCCGAACGGCGCTGATGCAGGGCTCCAACAAGGCGCGTGGCGCCTTCAGCACCTCCCTCGACGCCCTCACAAGCCTCCTCCACGAGCGCGTGCGCGCAGCGGCCGAGCGCGGCAACGACATATCGGCAAACGCATCCGCGCGCGCCCTGGATTGCGTAGAGGCGGCCAAGACTCGAGCTACCGGAAACGTGAATCCACAACTCATCACAAGCGAACTCATACGTCAACTCGAACGGCTTGTGGGATGACCGGTAAGCCACAGAACCGCCTCTCACACGTGGCCGATGACGGCAGCGCCCGCATGGTGGACGTAGGGGCCAAGCCCGACACAGCGCGCATGGCGCGCGTGACGGGCTCCATCAGCATGACGCCCCAGACGCTGGACGCCATTGCGACCAATGCCCTGGCCAAGGGCGACGTGCTCGGCGTGGCCCGAGTGGCGGGCATCATGGCGGCCAAGCGGACGTCAGAGCTCATTCCCCTCTGCCACCCCATTGCGCTCACGGACATCCAAGTGGAACTCACCATCGACCCAGCGCTACCCGGCGTTCGCGTTTCGGCCGTTGCGCGCACGGTCGGGAAGACTGGCGTCGAGATGGAAGCACTGTCCGCTGCAACGGTGGCGCTGCTCACCATTTATGACATGGCCAAGGCCATGGATCGATCGATGGTGATCGGAGAGATACTCCTGGCGGAAAAAACAGGTGGAAGAGGCGGGCCGTTCGCAAGGGTTGATGGCATGCGCGTTGCCCCTTAGCATACGGAAGCAGCGAGCTGGACAACCGGGCGTAACCCTTTACGGGGGTTGTACTTATGAAAAACCTACGTGGCACGTACGTGCACCGCGGAGACACATATCGGCGCCGCAATCGCATCAGGCAGACCCTCCTTGCCCTGAGCTTCTTCTGCGCCGTTGGCTTTCTTCTGGGCAATCGCAGGCCGGCCGCACTGGATGCCGAAGCAGCTCCCGTCCCATCCCGGAGCGCGTTTCGGCTCGATCTGAGCACTGATCGCACCCTTGCGTCTGAGGTGGATGCCGCGCGCGGTGAGCTTGAGCTGGTGCGCACGCAGCTTGAGCGATCCAACAGGGTAATCGGCTATTCCACCCAGTACGGAATCAATGCTGGGCTCGCCAGCAGCATCGTGGATGTCGCTGCGGCTGAAGGGATTGATCCTGAGTTGGCGTTTCGCCTGGTAAAGCTTGAGAGCGACTTCAACGTCCACGCCACCAGCCCAGTGGGTGCGCTCGGCCTGACACAGGTGATGCCCTCCACGGCCCGTTTCTACCAGAAGGGTATCACCGCGCAAAAGCTGTACGACCCGAACACCAACCTGCGGATCGGCTTTCGGTACCTTCGGGGGCTGGTGACCGAGTACCACGGCGACATGAAGACGGCGCTGCTCGTCTACAATCGTGGGCCGGTGGCTGTGGCGAGGTCGAGGGCACAGGGGGACAACCCCTCAAACGGCTACGACCGCATCCTGACCAAGGGGTACAAGGGGCGCGGTGTGGTGAACTGACCGCGGTCTGGTCAGGCCGCCAGTTTCCTCCTGGCGTGACCCACCTTCTTGCTGGATCGGGCACCGGCTTTCGAGCCGGTGCCCGATTGTGTCTTCCCCTTCACCCTTGGCACCATGGAGCGGGAGTTGGCTGAAACGACGAGGGACTGGCCGGGGAAGATCATGGGCTTCCGGAGACCGTTCAACCGCATCAGGCGCTCGGGCGAGGTCGCGTACCTCCGCGCAATGCCGCGGATGGTTTCCCCCGCGCGCACGCTGTGGAGCCGCACGCGCGCCGTATTTCCCGGATACTTCTCGATGGATGGATCTGGGACATCGAGCGCGGCCAGTGAAACCGCAACCGTGGGAAGCATCATCGGCTGACCTGGTGCCAGGAACCCGCTCTTGAGCGTATGCAATCCGGGATTGAAGGTCCGAAGCGCCCACGCGGAGATGCCGTGGACTCGTGCAACCTTGTCTGGGATATCCCCCTTCCTTGACTCCACGAGTGTGGTGGCCACGAGGTCGCCGCGTGGCACGGTGGCGAACAGGGAATCGAAAGCTGCGCCAGCTCCGGGAGGGATCCGCACCAGGAAGGACGTGCCCGGCGGCGTCATGCCACGCAGCAGGTGCGGGTTGAGTTCACTCACGTCGGGGACCGACGCCCCGGATGCCCGTGCGATCGCAGCCAGGGGAGTGGACCCCGGCACGTGGACGGAGTCGTAGGTAAAGGCGGGTCGGGTCCGAAACTCCATGCCGTAGCGCGTGGGATCCTTTCCAACGAGCGCCGCCGCGATGAGTTGCGGCACGTAGTCGCGCGTTTCGTTCTTGAGGTAGTCCTTCCCGGCGAGGACGAAGAAGGCGTCGTCGCCCTGGGCGCCCTGGACGTCATCCGCATACCGGGACAGCCCGCGGGCCACCCGGCCTGGCCCCCCGTTGTACGCTGCCGCGGCGAGGTAGAGTGAGCCGAACTGGGCGCGCAGGCCGCGGATGAACCGCACGGCGGCAGACGTGGAGCGCACCGGATCGCGTCTCTCGTCCACCCAGCGGTCCACACGCAACCCCATGTCGCGCGCTGTTGACGTCATGAACTGCCACATGCCCACGGCAGCTGCGCGGGAATAGGCGTGCGGATTGAAGCCGCTCTCGACGAGCGCCAGGTAGTACATGTCCTCCGGCACTCCCCCGGCCTTCATGTGCGCCCGGATCATCGGCTCGTACCGCGAACCTTCAGAGAGGCGTTCGGCAATCCGGTTTTTCGCGCGCCCACTGAACATCGCGACATAGTGCGCGACGCGGTCCTGATTTTCGTACGACCGCACGTCCATGTCCCATGTGGGCTCCAGGGCGGTCGCGTTGGCGGCGACTACGGGAAGCGAATCGCCGAGCCAGTCAGCTGCGCGCCTCGCCGCCTCGGCGCGGAGCGTAGCAGCGCTGTCGGGGCGGCCGTCTGCCGGCAGGGGCGATGCAGCTGGGCTGGGGCCCCTGCGCGCCATCGAGTCCGACTGCGCGGACGCAGCGGATGCTGCCACCATGAGCGCGACCATCGCGCGACCCAGGGCCGTCACGAGGAGTCAGCGCGTGAGGATGTAGTTGCCCATGACGCGGTTGGTCGCGTTCAGGACCGACAGGGCAGCGCCGCGAACCAGGTCGCCCTCCGCGAGGTAGCAGCCGAGCAGGCGTTCCGGCCCGTCGTCGCCACGTTGCATGAGCGATGAGATGACGATGTTGGCGTCGAATGCGCGCACGACCTTCACGCCGATAAGGTCGAAATTGATGTGGCCTGCCGTAAAGCTCTCGAGCGCGCGGATGGTGGCTTCTGCACCAAGCCGAACGTCGCCCGCCGGACTGGCTTGGCCGGAGACCTTGCCGGAGATGAGTTCGCCCGGGCCAAACTCCAGTGTCACCAGGCAGTTGACCTGGCCGGAGGGCGTCCGCTCGAAGACGAAATTGGAGAACCGCAGCCGCTCCTGCCGAGCCACGGATGTATCGGTGACGCGGGGCGTGCCCGCGGCGCGATTGGGGGTCATCGCTTCAATCTCGGAGGGGGACCAGCGGACGAAACACGAGACGGAACGGCTTCGCTCCGTGTGGAGTACGAGCGAGACACCTAAAACGCAACGTGATGCGCTTTCGTTGCACGCGCACTTGCCTATATTCGGCCCCATGACGCGCCCGCTGGCCGTGATGGCTATCACCTTTCTTGCCGCGTGCCTGGTGCATCCGCGCGTGGAAGCGCAGGCGGCAATCGACCAGACACTCCGCACACGGATTGCTGCACGCATCGCGCAGGTGCCGGCCGCTGAGGTGGCGGTGAGCTTTCGCGACCTTGGGAGTTCCGAGGCGCTGGACATGGGCGCGGACGTGGATTTTCACGCGGCGAGCACAATGAAGTTGCCGGTGATGATCGAGGTGCTTCGCGCAGTGGATGCGGGCCGGCTGTC
The DNA here is from genome assembly GCA_043758185.1 of Gemmatimonadaceae bacterium. Classification (GTDB taxonomy): domain Bacteria; phylum Gemmatimonadota; class Gemmatimonadetes; order Gemmatimonadales; family Gemmatimonadaceae; genus AG11. Next base: position 4,618 of record JAYVNZ010000431.1, read on the forward strand.
GCTGGACCAGCGGGTGCTGCTGGTGAACCGGTTCCACTCCATCGTGGACGGGTCACCGTATACGCTCGATGCGGGCGAGGACAGCGACTCGTCACTCTACGCCCGTGTGGGCGGCCGGGTGCCGCTACTCGACTTGCTGCAACGCATGATCGTGCGGTCCAGCAACCTGGCCACGAATGCCCTGATCACACTGGTGGGCGCCGAGCAGGCGAATGCGTCTGCGCACGCATTGGGCGCCACACGGATGCGCGTGCTGCGGGGCGTGGAAGACGCAAAGGCATTCGCGGCGGCCCGCAACAACACGACCACGTCCGCGGACCTGGCTGCGTTGCTGGAGCATGTGGAACGGGGCGATGCGCTGGCGCCGACGAGCGCGAAACTGATGAAGGAGATCCTGCTGCAGCAGGAGTTCAACGAAGCCGTTCCGGCCGGCATCCCCGCCGGCACACCGGTGGCGCACAAGACCGGCTCGATCATCGCGACGCTTCACGACGCGGCCATTGTTTACCCTGCCGGCCGGATGCCGTACGTTCTCGTGGTGCTCACACGCGGCATACCAGATGAGAAGGTTGCAATGCAGCTCATTGCCGACATTTCGCGCCTCGTGTGGTCGTACGAGGCAGCGGCCGCTCATTCCTCCGGGGGAGGATTGCGATGAAGGTTGCCTTCGCTGCGGATCATGCGGGTTGGCCCCTTCGGGCGCGCGTGCTAGCCGAGATCGCAGCGGGCGGGCACGGAGTCGTCGATTGCGGTCCGTCCCTCATGGAGCCGGGCGATGACTACCCGGATCGTTCGGAGGCGGTGGGGCGGGCGGTGATTGAGGGCCGGGCAGATCGTGGGGTCGTGGTGTGCGGTAGCGGGGTGGGCGCCGCGGTGGCGGCCAACAAGGTGCGCGGAATTCGCTCCTGCATGTGCCACGACTCGTTCTCTGCGCGTCAGGGCGTGGAGGACGACGACATGAACGTGTTGTGTCTCGGTGCACGCGTGATCGGCGAGGAACTCGCCGCCGAACTGCTGCGCGACTTCCTGGCTGCGCGGTTTTCCGGCGCCGAGCGGCATCGCCGGCGAGTTGGCAAGATCACCCTGCTTGAACGTACCTTCTGTGCGGAACCGGAGCGTTGACCGCCCGATACGTGCCGAGCGCTGGCGCGGGCACTAGCTTTGTCGCGTATGGCGAGCGCCATAGCCGTTCCTCCCGTCTCTCCGCATGATCGTGGAACCTTCCGAACCCATGGGCCAGACCATCCTGCTCGTCGAGGACAACGAGGACAATCGCATCATCTACACGACTGTGCTGCGCCATGTCGGGTACGAGGTGATCGAGGCGCATGACGGCGTACAGGCGATCGCGCTTGCACGGAGTGCGAAGCCGGACCTGATCCTCATGGATATCTCCATTCCGGGAATCGACGGATGGGAAGCCACGCGAATCCTGCGCAGGGATGAGGCAACGAGTGCCATTCCCATTGTGGCCCTCACGGCGCACGCGCTGCAGGACGACCGCGAGAAGGCGGCGCAGGTGGGCTTCACGTCATACCTGGCGAAGCCGGTGGAGCCGCGCGCGGTCGTGGCGGAGGTGCGCCGGTGGATCGGGGGCGCTGGGGCCGCACAGTAAGGTGACGCCCGACGCAACGCCCTCCCGCGCTCACTGGCGGCTCGCGCTGGAGGTAGGAGCCGCGTATGTAGCCTCATGGCTCGTCGGGATCGTCTTCGGCCTCGCGCTGTCGCGCACACCGGGATGGCGCGGCGGCGCGGCGTGGGAGCAGGCAGTGCTACGGTGGCTGCACGAGCATCCCCTGCCCTTCCTGCTCGACCGGCTGATGCTGGTGATGCCGTACTTCGGCACGAACGCCACGATGCTGCCTGCCATCATCGTTGTCGGCCTGGTACTCTGGCGGAGGTACAAGCAGCCCCTCATCGCCATCCAGTTGCTTGTGGTGTCGATCGGGTCGCTCTCGTTGAATCCCACCATGAAGCACCTGCTGGACCGTCCGCGGCCAGCAATGTATCCGCTGCGCGGGATGTGGACGTGGGCGTCGTACCCCAGCGGGCACCTCATCCTCACCACCGCACTCTATTTCACCCTGTCCATGATGCTGCGCGATGCGCGCGGCTGGCGGTGGCCGTTTGCTGCGTCCGTGGTGATCATCGCGCTCACGGCGTACTCTCGCGTCTACCTCGCCGTGCACTGGCCTACGGACCTGATTGGCGGGCTGCTGATCGGCGTCACGTGGCTGGTGGGGACGTGGACGGCATTTGCGGACTGCAGGGGACGGCCCGCGCGCTGACGCGCGCTGGACGGGGGACGGGTCGTTCAGCGAACGACGCGACCTGAGCGGGCCGTCCTCAGTCCAGCGACCGGCGTAGCCGCCGCGGGCTGTCAAGCGCGGCGTAGCCGCCGCGGGCCGTCAAGCGCAGCGGGCTGTCAAGTGCGCGGCGGCGCAGACGCGCCGTCACCCGTATCGCGTCGCGTGCCAGCGGCGGCGGCATCCTCCTCACGTCGCGATGGTAGCGAAAACCCGAAGACGCTGCCGCCCCCGTCGGGAAACTCGGTCCACACGCGACCGCCAAGCGACTCGATGGTCTCCTGCACGATGCTGAGTCCCAGGCCCGTGCCTTCCACCCCCGTGATCGTGTCGGCGTGCGCCCGGTAGAACTCCTCGAACAACCGTTCGCGCGCCTCCGGCTTGACGCCGATACCATTGTCCTGCACGCGTACCAGCAGCTCACCGGGCCGCGTCGTGGTGGACACCACCAGCTCGCCCGAGACGCGTACCCACCTGTCAGGACGCCCCTTGTCGGAATATTTGATGGCGTTGGAGACATAGTTCGCCAGGCATAATTCCACGGCCGCGGCGTCCACTTCAACAGCCGGGATATCCTCATCGATGTTCACCACCACCGCATTGAGCTTGGCCGAGTCGCGCAACTGGCGCACCACCTCCGCTGCGGCCTGCGGCAGCAGCACGTTCCGCTGTTGACGGGTATCGCTGTCGAAGCGCGAGAGCGCCACGAGGTTCTCGATCACTCGCTGCAGCCCTTCCGCGTTCTGGGAGACAATGCGCTGGAACTGCGCAATCTGCGCGGGCTCCAACCAGGACTCCATGAGCAGCCCCGATGCACCACGAATGGCACCCACGCGGTTCTTGAGCTCGTGCGACACCATTCGGTTGAAGCGACGCAGCCGCTCCTCGCGCTGCCGCACCTGCTCCGCCGAGATGCGCAGGAAGTGCGTCATCGTGGCCTGGCGGATGTGCTCAGTCACTTCGGCAACGCGTTGCCAGCAGAACGCCACGTCCTGCGCCTTCGAGGGCTCGAGCGTGGGCAACGCGTCATTCATGAAGCTGTAGAGAACGGCGGCCAGCAATTCATGCTCCTTCAGGATTTCGTAGGCATCGAATCCCTGGGCGTGACGAAGCGCGCCCAGTTCCATCGCCTTGGCATCGAGGGGAACGCTGCCCTCCACCGCAGTCTCGCCATGTTCCAGGTAGTCCGCGATGCCGTCCACGAGGATCGGCACGTGGTTCAGCAACTGGTCGGTTGGAAACACACGGTTCGGCTCGAGCGTCACGCGGGCGATGATGCGGTCGAGCCAGCGCCGCACGATATCCGATCGGGACGCTCTGAGGCGCGCCGCCAGGGCGGCCGCGAGGAATGGTGTTGAAGGCACTGAAGTGCTCATGTGATCCGCAAAGAACGAGTTTGGCGCCCTCGACCGTGACGTCGCGTGGGCACAGTTGACCGCTTATCTTGCACGTGTCCGGGCCGTTCCGTCAGTAGCGCCCGCGGCGAACAGACCGGATAGCTCAGTTGGTAGAGCAGGAGACTTTTAATCTTCAGGTCGTGGGTTCGATCCCCACTCCGGTCACTGTATCGTTCTACCGCTCATCGTTCGAACAGATCCCGTGGAGTAGCCCAATCGCCTCCCCAACGGACAAACGGCCCCCGCGCATGCGCGGGGGCCGTTTGCTCAGGCGGGCCTCAGGCCGGTTACGGCTTGGTGGCGTCGCACGCCTTCGCGTTGGAGTTGCTCAACTCGGCCTGCGGGATGGGGAGGGCAACCTGGATTCCATAGTTGCCACCCTTGTGGAACGCCGCGCCCGAACCCGGAAAGAT
>JAYVNZ010000432.1:0-3493 GCA_043758185.1 Gemmatimonadaceae bacterium
TTATGTGACGTCAGAAGCCGATGGGGGACATCGGACGTCACACCCAACGTCAAACGCAGGGTGCGATGTCTGATGTCACCCATCGGCCACTGACGTCACATAAGAGGCCATGCCGATTCGGGGCAGACCGTGGTGGCGCGGCGCCCGATGTCCGATTTCGGACTCCGGACGTCAGAATTCCGAGTCAGGCCGTGTGGGCGCGGGTTTCCATTGATATCCGCCGTGGCTCGGCCGCCGCGCGCAACGCGCCGAGTGCATCCAGCGCAGTCGGGCACAGCTTCGTGCCGCGCTCGGATTCGAGAATCTCCATCGCGCGCGACTCCGCCATGCCCTTGCGGTACGGCCGGTCCGACGTGAGCGCGTCATAGATGTCGGAGACCACCAGGATGCGCGACGCCTGATCCATCTCCTCGCCCATCACGCCGAATGGGTAGCCCGAGCCATCGAGCTTCTCATGGTGCAGTGACGCAGTGCGCGCAAAACTGTGGAACGACGAAACGCGTTCGAGGATTTCCAGCGTGAATCGTGGGTGACGCTCCATCTGCACACGCTCGTCCGGTGTCATCGGGCCGTTCTTGTCGAGAATGGTATTGGACACGCCCAGCTTTCCGATGTCATGCAGCAGGCCCGCGCGATAGATGCGCCGCTGTGCCATCTCGTCAAAGCCACAGAACCGTGCCACCTCGCGGGCCACGTCGGCAACACGGGTGGAATGTCGGAAAGTAAATGGACTCTTGGCGTCGATGATGTCGGCGAATGCACGACAGACCACATCGAGTCCATCGCCATCCACCACCATCACGCGGTCGCTCGGCTCCGCGTCCTGGACCGCCTGCGTGACATCCCCGGCAAGAAGCGTCCACCAATCCTTGTCGCCCTTCCAGCCCTTCACGAGCTTCACCAGCGCCGGATCGAACCACGTCCCGCTACGCGTTCGCGCCACCGCGAGCGCAGCGCGCGGACCGCCGCGACTGAAGAACACCTCCAGGGTCTGCGACAGGTTGGCGATGCGAGCGAGGAGCGGAATTCCCTCGCCGCTCAACCCGCGCGCGTAGCCGAGGCCGCACCAGTGTTCGTCGAGAGAACGGATGGCCTCCGCGGTTTCCGGTGGGAATCCGAGTTGGCGGGCGATCTCCGCGCCTCGATCGCAGCGAATCAGGATGAGGTCGCGCGTCATGTCCTTCGTGCGCGCGATCGCCATGAACTGCTGCGCCCGCTCCTTCATCGAACGGCCGTGGCCCACCGTCATGGCTGTCGAGAGCGCGAGGCGGATGCGGTGATGCCAGTTCACCACCTTCATGCGCGGCTTGACCCACTGGTCCTCGCTGCCGAACAGCGACGCCATGCGGCCCGCATTGCTCGAGCACCCGGCATCCTTCAGCAGGATGGCGTAGTAGAGCGCTGAACGCTCCGCCGCTCCAATGCCGCACTCCTCCGCGAGCCGCATGCCGATGAGGCAACTCCGCATCGTGTGCCCCACCGTGGCGCCCTCCGTGAGATCGAGCGCCCGCGACAGCGCCGACAGCACCTCGGTGAGGCTGACGGTTTCCGTACTCGACGTGGGGTTCAACGTGCTGGACACGATCCGTCTGGCAGGCGGCATTTACAAGGAAGTGGCTCTTTGGATATGCACCAGAACGGCGCACGAATACTCACACGTCACGACGAGGGCAAAAGTCTCGTGCTGGATCAACGGTTCCCGTTTGGGAATTGGCATGCGACCTCCTTCTCCTGCGTGTTACGCGCCACGACCGCATGATGGCGTTGCGACCTCAGCAATGATATGCTCTCTCGCATGATTCTCTCTCCCTCGGTACGCGCTGGCCTCATCGCGGCGTTGTCTGCCGCGGCTGCGGCAACGGCAATCTGGCTTTTTCCCCGCGCACTGCCAATTGTTTCCCTCCGCCAGAACCTCACACGCGACGTCGTCCTCACGCGAGCGGATTCATTCTTTCGCTCCCACAGCCTTGCGCCGTCGACGGCGCAGCGTGTGGTGCATTTCCAGGGCAACGATTCCCTCCGCACCTTCGTCGAGTTGGCCGGCGGTGGGGCTGATTCCCTCAACGCGCTCGTTCGCGGACGTGACATCGCTCCCTTCACGTGGTCCGTACGCGCGTTCACCCCGCGCGACCCACACGAGGCGCGCGTGGAGTTTGCACCAGACGGGCGCATCATCGGCTTTGCGCAGACGCTGGCCGAGGGAGACCGGCGGAGCCCTGTTACGGCGGATTCGGGGCAGCGGCTTGCGGAGCGGGCGCTCGGCGAATGGATCAACGATCGGGCGGATCGCTGGAAGCTCGTGAGTGCATCGTACGAGACGCGCACGGCGAGCGGGCGAATCGATCGCATCTACACGTACGAACGCACGGACCGACGCGTGGGCGGCGCCCCCCTTCGGGCCGAAGTGGTGATCGCGGGCAATGCGGCTGCGAAGGTGCGACAGTATGTGGACATTCCCGAATCGTTCAGGCGACGGTATGGCGGGATGCGCTCGGCGAACGACCTCCTGGCGCTGATAGCCGGGTTGGGTGCGCTGGTCATTGCGATCGCGGGCATTGTCTTCGTCGCCCGCGCGTCGCGTGCCACCCCAGTGCGGTGGCGACCCGCGCTGTTCGTGGGCGGCGTGATCGGTGTGCTGACCGTTGGCGCCGGGCTCAACGAGATGTCGGCGAGCTGGTACAGCTATAACACCGCGTTGTCGCCTACTGTCTTCCAGCTGCAGATTGCGTTTGGTGCGTTGCTGCTGGGTGGAATTACGGGCCTGCTCGCGGGTCTTACGCTGGCAGCGGCGGAGCTGGCCACGCGCCGTGCGTTCCCATCGCAGCTGGACTGGTGGAAGCTGTGGCAGTATCGCGGAACGCGCGAGGTGGCGTCGCGCGTGGCGAGCGGATACGCGGTGGCAACCATTGGCTTCGCATACGTGGCGCTGTTCTACCTGGTGACACGGACGATGCTCGGGTGGTGGGTACCGAGCGAGATGCTGGACGACCCCAACCTGATCGCGACGCCGTTGCCGTGGCTGTCCGGTATTGCCGTGTCGTTGAACGCCGGGGTATGGGAGGAGACGATGTTCCGCGCGTTGCCGCTGTCGTTGCTGTCGCTGTGGGTAGGACAGCGTCCCGGACGCCGCTGGTGGTTGGCGGCTGGCGTGATTGCGACAGCACTGACGTTCGGATTTGCGCACTCGAACTATGCATCCTGGCCGCCGTACTCGCGTGGGGTGGAGATCTTCGTCGACGCGTGCTTCTGGGCGGTGCTGGTGATCAATTTCGGGGCGATCGTGACGGTAATCGCGCATTTCGTGTACGACCTGGTGCTGTTCGGCCTGTTCGCGACGTCCGGCAATGCCGCCGAGTATCGGGTGTCTGCGGCGATCATCGCTGTTGCGCTGCTGGCGCCGGCGCTCGCGGTGGCGTGGCGGTGGGTACGTCAGCGCGGGCTGGTGACTGCGCCGGACGACGCGCGCTTTTCGGCGTGGACGCCAACCCCGCAC
>JAYVNZ010000433.1:0-5447 GCA_043758185.1 Gemmatimonadaceae bacterium
CCCTACCGAGCCGCAGCCGCCGAGTCGCCGGCAGCGCATGCGCGCGCGGTCCAAGATGAAACGAGAGATTCTGATCAACGCCACCGCGCGCGAAACGCGGGTTGCCATCCTCGAGGACGACGAGCTCGTTGAACTGCTGGTCGACCGTCCCGACGCACGGCGGATGGTCGGTGACATCTTTCTCGGCAAGGTCGACGCGGTGCTGCCCGGACTCCAGGCCGCCTTCGTCGACATTGGTACCGAGAAGAGTGCCTTCCTCCACTCGTCCGACCTCGTCTATCCCGACAGCGGGGAGGGCGATGACGACGATGACGACGGCGAGGAAACCTTCCACGAGCCCGGCCGCAATGAGCGCGACATTCCGCAGATCCAGGATGTCCTGAAGCGTGGCCAGGAGTTGCTCGTCCAGGTCAGCAAGGAACCCATCTCCACCAAGGGGCCGCGCGTCACCGCCCAGGTGTCCATGGCCGGGCGCTTCCTGGTCTACATGCCGTTTGCCTCCCGCGTGGGCATCAGTCGCAAGATCGGCGATCGCGAGGAGCGCAAGCGCCTGCGCGCACTCGTGGAGGGCATGCTGCCCGAGGATTCCGGCGGCGTGATTGTCCGCACCGTGGGCGAGGATGTCACCCCCGATACCATCGAGCGCGAACTGCAGTCGCTCATGAATGCGTGGAAGCGCATCAAGAAGAAGACGCATTTCGTCCGGCCGCCCTCGCTCGTGCATCGCGAAACCTCGCTCACGCGCAGCCTCATTCGCGACATCTTCAGCGACAAGGTCGAGCGCGTCACGGTGGATTCCAAGCAGGTCTACAACGAGATCGTCGAGTACCTCAAGGGCATCGCGCCCGAGCTGCTCGAACGGATCGTGCTGTACGAAGACACCGCGCCGTTATTCGACAGGACGGAGATCGAGTCCGAGATCCGCGACTTGTTCAAGCGCCGGTGCGACCTGCCATCCGGTGGATACCTGATCATCGAGCCCACCGAGGCACTCATCTCCATCGATGTCAACTCGGGCCGCTTCGTCGGCAAGAAGGACCCTGAGAAGACCAGCCTCAAGACCAACATGGAGGCTGCCCGCGAAATCGCCCGCCAGCTTCGGTTGCGCGACGTGGGCGGCATCATCGTCTGCGACTTCATCGACATGGACACGAAGACCAATCGCGACAAGGTGCTGCAGGAGCTCCGGCAGCACCTCGGCCGCGACCGCGCGCGCACCAAGGCGTTCGCCGTGTCCGATCTTGGCCTCATCGAGATGACGCGCCAGCGCGTGCGGCAGAGTCACCTCCAGAGCATGACCGAGGCGTGTCCCACCTGCGCGGGAACGGGCCGCGTCTTCACTGCGGAAACCATCCTTCGCCGCATGGAGCGCAGTGTCAAGCGCATCGGTATCGAGGGCAAGCGCGATCCCATGCTCGTCAAGTTGCACCCGGACGTCGCCATGTTCGCCATGGAGAACGAGTCGGACATCATGCGCAAGCTCGAGAAGGTCGTGGGCTTCAGTCTCGAGCTGCGCGATGATCCACTCCTGCGCCCCGACGAATTCAAGCTGGTGGTGAAGAGCGCCGGCCGCGACGTCACGCACCAGTACGCCGTGGCCTGACCGCGGCGGTCACGGCACGACAAGCAATCCCACACGCCCGCCGAGGTCATCATCCACGGCGGGCGTGTTTGCGGCCGGCCTCCAGGGCCCGCCGTCGATTCGCACCAGCACCCGATGCGTACCGCTGCGCAGCACCAGCGCGCCCTCGAACGCCCCGCGCGACGCTGCCAGCGTCCGCGCCTCCCAGTCGGTGAAGTCACCCATCACCTCGACGGTCCGTGCACCCGCGGCGTGAATGCGCAGCACGCGCGCGCCATTCGCCTCCAGCACTCGCACCACCGGCACCATCTGCGAGGTGCGCGCAATGATCGGGGCAGCCTGCCCGAACCGCACGCCCACGCTCAGCGCATCCAGCGCATCCGACCCGCGCACGAAATCGGGAAGCTGGTGCATCGCACTCACCACCAACGCCATCGTCGAGCGCGGCCAGTACACTGCTTCCACGGTGGCACCCTGCTCGTACAATCGTGAGGCGTCGGGATCGCGGCGAGTGATCGCAGTCACGTCGAGCGAGGCGTAGTCACCTTCCGCATGCAGGCCCACCGCGCCCTCGATATAGCGTACGGGCACGGTGCCCGCGAACCCGGTGCGAAACGGGCCGTTGAACAACTCCGCGCGCGTCCATTCCTGGAGCGCGCTCGCCGTGAGCCTGGTGCGTACTCCGGACCACCAAGCGCCCGCGTCCACACCACCGCCGTTCAATGTCGCGTGCGAGCGGCTCGACGCATGCGCGGTACCGCGGAGCCACGATCCCGCACGCTCTGACGACCACAGTCCACGCGCCCCCACAAGCGCTGTCCCTGCGCCGCCCCCGGCACTCGAGCCGCCGACTCCGGACAGGGATCCGGTCACCTCGCTGGCCCAGCCCGGCGCATTCGACGTGCGGTACCCGCCGGTCAGCGCCGCGTAGCCGCTCGTTCCACCAATCGCGGCCAGCGCACCACCTTCCGCATCGCCGAAAGCATGACCTCGCGCTCCCGAGATCAACACCCGAAGTGAAGGCCCTGCTACCGTTGCCTTATCGTCCCTGAAATGCGCCGCCGTCGCACCCGCCTCCACCACGCCGGGGCGCTGCGCAGCCGCCGGCGCGCTCACCGCAGCGATCGCGAGAAGCACGCGCAACGCGCGCAATAGGCACGCTTTCACTCTAGGGACGCCGCCTGACCGCAGGTGGCCTCCCCGACTGCTGCAGCCCGCCCAGGCCTGGCGCGGCCGCAGCGGCGTCCGCGCCCGTGACGCCAAGTGATCCTTCAATTCCTCGCAGCCTCAACCTCGCAGAGTCCTCGGCCCGCAGTCCTGACGCAACATCCGCCTCCACGAGGTTTCCAAGAGCGAGCACCTGCGCAAGCGCCGCATTGCGACGCAGCAGGGCGACGATCATCTCCACGGCCTTTCGCTGCTCGACGCCACTCGCCAGCAGCTGCGCCAGGGTGCCAATCGGCCCGGCTATGGACCGTGTGGTTGCCGTACGAATCGCACGAAGCGACGCGCCATCCGCCCCCACGGCAATGGCATCTGCACCAGCAATGATCTCCTCCGCGGCCGACTCCGCGCCGAGCGCCGCGCGCGCTGCGCTCATCCGTTCCACAAGGTGTTCCACGGCAGCCTGGATGCGCGGACCCGGCGCACGCTTGAGGCGGCCCTCGCGCACCTTGGCCACGAGCGGTTCCACGGGCACGCCCAGCATCTTCGCTCGCGCCATCTCGCGCGTCACCGCGACCTGCGTTGCACTGTCCAGCGCCGCGCCGGCACTCGCGGCGTACGCGACTTGCTGCGCACCAACACGTGTGGACGCGGTGGCCATGCATGCCAGCAGGCTGGCCATGATGAATCCCATCGGCTCGCGCGCCATCACGGACGACCCACGAGCAACACAGACCCAGGCCGGCCGAAGTCGGCATCCCTGGCCATTGGCGCACGCGGATCGCGCACCCAGAGGCTGTCATCCACCACGAACGCGTATACGTGCCGGCCAGGTGCAAGCGTGAGCGACACACTCCACACGCCGCTCGCCGCGTCACGCGACATGGGCGCCTCGCGCGGGTTCCACCCGTTGAAATCTCCTGCAACCTGCACGCGCGCTGCCAGCGGCGCGCGAAGCGCGAGGTGCACCTCCAGCGGCGCATTCACAGCGGCTGCAGGACTGTTGGCGGCCAGGCGCGCCGGGGACCCGCCATCGTACGAGGCACGCGTGGCGCTCGAGGCAGTAGACGCTGGAGCGCCATCGCGCAGCACCATGCCCGCAGCACCCGCTGCGAGCGCCGCCCCCAGGCCACCGATCATCCACCAGCGTGCGCGATGGGGCCGGCGCAGCCGCTCGCCATCGCGCGCTCGCTCGGCCGCCACGGCCACGAGCAGGCGGACCTTGGCCTCCGCGCGCACCATCGGCAGCGGCCGCATGGCGGCGGCAATGCACTCGATGGCCTCGTCGTGATCGTCAACCATGGCCGGCCTCCGACAGGCGGGCACGAAGGGCATCGCACGCGCGTTTCACACGCATCTTGAGCGCGGATACGCCTGCCCCCGTTGCACGCGCCATGTCCTCGTAACTCAGGTCTTCCACATGGCGCATGAGGAAGGCCTCACGCTGTTCCACCGGAAGCGACGCCAGCGCCATGCCGATTTCTTCACGCCAGGCGGATGCGTCGTCGTGGCCCGGGGCAGCGGATCGCTCCGGGACGTCGCCGTACTCTACCATCTCAGCGTGGCGTCGTGCTCGTGAGCCGACACTTCGGCAGCGATTCCCGAGGATGCGAAATAGCCAGGGTTCGAACGCCTCCCGTTCCTCGTATGTCGGCAATGCCTTGTACACACGCACGAAGGTATCCTGGACTGCCTCCTCGGCATCACGGCGGCTGGAAAGCATGTGCAGCGCAAACCGGAGGCAACGAGCGTAGTATGCATCCACCAACGCGGCAAAGGCGCGCACGTCGCCCGTTTTTGCGGCGTGCACCAGGACGTTCTTCATCGCACCAACAACCGGCTCGGTACCCTGGGGTGCCACTCCCTCTGATGCAATCAGTCGCAGCCGGCGCGGCCCGTTCATCGCGTGACCGTCACGCGCCGCACGGTGTCGGGGCGCAGTGAGCCGTCCCGCGCCACCACAGTGGCCCAGTAGAACACCGTGTACTGCGTACTGTCCGGCGCGTACCCCACCACCCTCGACCAGGGCAGCACGCGGGACGCTCCGCCCGGCACTTCGAAGCACTGCGGGCCGGTCGTGCACGCAATGAAGTCCAGGAGCGGCACGGTGCCGCGCTCCGCTGCCAGTGCGTGAATCACGCGATCCCATCGGTTGACGAGTACGAGCCCGTCAGTCGTCGCTGTCACGGGAAGCGACGCGCTCGCCTCGATGCCGGCAGGATCGACCGGACTGGCGCACCCGCCAGCGAGCACGAGCAGCGCGACGAGGCAGGCAGTACCAGCGAATGGGGAAGGGGGCATGAAACCGTATGAAATGGTTGGCGAAACGCCCAACCCGCCGTGCGGCGTGCGGGTCACAACCGCAGAACCGCGCTCGCGACTCGGTACGGCAAACATGGTTGACACCTAACCCCGCGCCATTTAACTTCTTAGGCTCTACGTCACACGCAAACGAGCCCCATTCATGTCCTACGCAATCATTCGCACCGGCGGCAAGCAGTTCCATGTCGAAGCCGGCAAGAAATATCGGATCCCTTCCGTCGTTGGTGAAGCCGGCGGGTCCATCGAGTTCAACGACGTCCTCTTCGGCAGCGACGGCCAAAACGTCAAGACGGGCATCCCGATGCTCTCCGGCGCCAAGGTCACGGGCGAAATCCTGAAGCACGGCCTCAGCGACAAGATCATCGTCTTCAAGATGAAG
>JAYVNZ010000434.1:0-15501 GCA_043758185.1 Gemmatimonadaceae bacterium
CAACGAGAGCCCGCACGCCGCAGCGATCTGGACAGATCTCGCGGCGCAGTACGACGGGCACGATCGCTGGTATCTCGAGGCGCTTGGTATCGCCGCCGACCGGCAGTGGGATCGATTTCTTGCGAACTGGATGGCGAAGAATGCCGACACGTGGAATACGCCCGGTGGACGCGATATCATCTGGCGCGCGCGATCGCCGATGGCGCTGCCGATACTCGAGAAGCTCGCGACGGATGCCGCGGTTCCGTTGGCGGACCGTCTCCGCTACGTGCGCGCACTGGATTTCCATGATGCAGGCGGACGGCAGCACACTCTCCTCTCTATCCTGTCCACGCCCGAAGGCAGCTCGGCCGCGCTCACTCCCATCATTCTCGCCAACCTGAATGCGACGGCGGCGAAGGATGATCCAAACGTGGCGACCGCGCTGGCCCGCACGCTCGTAGCGGCGCGCGGCACCACGCGATTCCCAGAGCTGGCGGAAAAGTACGACGCGCGCGGTCAATTGGACGAACTCGTCCGTCTTGCACTGTCGAAGCCGAACGAGACGGCGGGTGCGGAAGCGGCGCGCATCGCACTCACGTGGGGCGGCGCTCCCCGGTTCGAGCAACGCGTGCATGGGCGCGACGAAGACGCCGCGCGCCGCGCACTCTCGGTGCTGGGCCGCAACTTCGGGCCGAGGGTGGACTCCATCGTCGTCGGCACGGTGCTCGACGCGAAACGTCCGCTCGCGCTTCGAAAGTGGGCGGTCCAGTCCATGGGCTACGGGCCTGCCGGGCAGCAGCGGCTGCTCGCGCTCATTCAGGCCAGACGGCTGGCGAGGGAATTGGAGCCGGCCGCGAGCAGTGTACTCTTCTCCGCCGGATCAGCCATTCGCGATTCGGCGGCACACTACCTCACGCCGCCACGGGCGACCACACTGGATGGCAAGACGCTGCCGCCCATCATGTCGCTGGCCGCACGTACCGGTGATGCCGCCCTGGGTCGCGCCGTGTTCCAGCGGACGTGCGTGGCCTGTCACCTCGTGGGAACCACTGGTACCGACTTCGGCCCCGCGCTCACGGAAATCGGTGACAAGCTGCCGAAGAGCGGTCTGCTGCTGGCCATCCTCGATCCGAGCGCGGGAATTGGATTCGGCTACGAAGGCTACACCATCCGGATGAAGGATGGCCAACAGTTGGTCGGGATGATTGCGAGCGAGACGGACAGCGAGCTCACGGTCAAGCTGATCGGCGGCATTCAGCGGCGCGTGCCGAAGAGCAGTGTGGCCGAACGTCGCCGGATGGACAGCTCCCTCATGCCACTCGGCCTGGAGCGCGGGATGTCCGAGGCCGACCTGGTGAATCTCGTGGAATATCTATCGTCACTCCGCCGGCCGCGGTGAGACCGGCGCGCGAGAAATGGGAAGGGGAGAGTGCGCCGCGACCCTACTTCACTGGGTCGAACCGAACCGCATGAGTCTGGCCGTCGTCGCCAATGGCCCAACCCGCGAGGACACCGTGCTTGTTCAACCCGCCAATGACGGCGTCATGGCCGAGTGATCCGAGTTCGATGACACCACCCGCCGCGCTCCACTTCACGGCGTGCTTTCGTCCCGACGCATCGCTCGCCCATCCATACACGTTGCCGTCCGTGTCGGCATCCCAGGCAACGCTGTGCTTTCCCCCCAGCGTTCCGAGGTCCACCAGGCCGAGTGCCGCACTCCACTTCCACGCGTGCACGGGCACGTCACCGGGGAAGGCCGCGAGTGGACTGGCCCGTCGTTCGCCACGTGTGGCCGGCCGGGTTTCGGAAGCGCCGAGCACCAGCCCTTCGTCGCTGATGTACGTCACGCCCACCTGCGTCGGTCCGAGTGCGAGCTGCGGAATCAACATCGTCGTACCAGTCTCGGCGTCGTAGACAAACCCATTGGTCCGGGGAGCGAGAACGCCTGGTGCAAGAGACGTCACGGTCCCCGCGGCCATTCCCCATTCATTCACGTCCCCGCCATTGCTGGACGTGATGCTTCTGCCCGGTAAGGAGAGCGGGAGCAGTTGCGCACCGGTTTCCACAGTCCAGACAAATGCGGATGATGTTCCACTCCCGGTTCGCGTACCGGCGATGGCGCCGCGATCGTTACTGCCCAGGCTCGAGCCGTAATGGGTGCCATCGAGATAGACGAAACCATCGCTCGGCGTATATGCGACCGCACGCTGCAGTCCGGGAGCCACGCGCACGGATCCGTTCAGCATGCGATGGTCATTTGTGCCGAGGATCAGGAAGGGGTAGCCGTCGAAGGTGCCCAGGTCAGAGTAGCCGTCCTTGTCGTCCCAGCGGAACGAACCGGGTGTGTTGTCGGCGCGCGTAAAGCGTCCGTGAATGGTTCCATGCTTGTCGATGGCGAACGCCTGTGCGCCGGGGCTCATCCCGTACGTTCCGAGGTCCGTCACCTGGTAGGCACTTGCGTCGGCCTTTGACGCCGCCGCGGTTGCGAGCGTATTCGCGGTTGGTGACATGGCCGCGTCGGAGCAACCGACGGCTGCGATCACGCAGACGGCAAATCCACGATGCATGCGGCTGATCATTATGGCGGGGGCTGAAGGTGAGGCGGGCCAGGCAACTCCAGAGTTGAACCTTTGGCCCAACTTGCCGGATTCGCAAGCGATTTGTCATTCGGCGGATATGTTGGAAGCGTCACGCGAGGCGCGCCGCAGCGTCACCGTCAGGGAGTGTGCTGGACGGGAGTTGTCTGGCAAAGGACAAGCTCAGCTACGGCTGTTCCCGCCGCGTCCGCACCGCTTCGATCCCGTGGAAAAGAAACATCTGGCGCCGCCCGCCATTTGTTGCTATGATGGCGGCCGGAGAAGCCTGTCGAATTCCTCGCGGGGCGGCCAGCCGCCCTCGAGCCACCGGATGCGCGGGTGTCCTACGCTGTCATCGCACGCCCCTGGATGCACGACCCCCGCGACGATGCGGCGTGCATGTTTGCGCAGCGGTAATCCCACCGCGCGCTCGAACGCTCGAGGAGACAATACATGTCGCGTTGCACCCCCGCTGTCAGCCGGCTCGTCGCCGGCGCTGTCACCACGCTCGCACTTGCCGCCTGCTCCGGCGTCACAAGTGACTCCAGCTCCAGCATGCTCGAGCCCACCGGGCCGACTGCAAGCATTCAGGAGTTCAACGCCCGCCACGAGTTCCACACCAGGCAATGGTTCGCGCAGAATGCGGCCCGGCCGGGTGGCGGCAGCACCACAGGCATCTCCTATCACGGCGGATCCGTGCTCCAGAATGGCACGAACGTCGTGGCGATCTACTGGGGCAGCAGCTCCTCTCCCGTGGGCTACGCCAACCTGCCGGCAGGCGCGGGCACGGGCGCGGGCGACGGGTCGCTCATCGGCACCTTCCTGCGCAACTTCAGCAGCCTCACCGACGCAGCCGCCGGCAAGAACCATTTCAACATCAATCACACGTATTGGGGACCGGGTGGTTCGCCCACCACAAACCTGATCGTCCCAACGGTGACGTACACGGGCTACTGGAACACCAACGGTGACGCTGGCGCCCCGACCCCGTCGGCCAGCCCCACCGACGCCAACATGATCGCGCTGGTCAACTACGGCATCTCGGCCGGCCGCATCAAGTACGACCCGAACACGGTCTACGCAATCTTCACCGGCAGCGGTGTGAACCTTGGCGGTGGATTCGGCACCAACTACTGCGCGTATCACACCCACGGAACGAATGCCGCCGGCACCTTTTACTACGCGGCAATGCCGTACAACCAGCAGTACCCGAGCGGCTGCACGTCCGGGTTCGCGTCGCCGAACAGCGATGTAGCGGCGAACTCGGAAGTCAACACGCTGGCGCACGAAATCGAGGAGACCACCACGGACGACATGGGGAACGCATGGTACGACAGCCGCGGCTATGAGAACGCCGACAAGTGTGCGTGGACCTGGGGAACGACGGCCAGCGCAAACGGTGGCGTCTACAACCAGAAGTTCAGCGGCTCGTATTTCCTGCTGCAGCAGAATTGGGTGAACGCCGGGAGCGGCGGCTGCGCCACCGGCTATTGATGCGTTTCAGCACGGTCTAGCACGCGTGTGTCACGACCAACGGGGTCCGGCTGGTGCCGGACCCCGTTGGCATATTCCGCCAGTCTCGCCGTGACGCAGCGGTCAGCACTTCCTTCTTTCCCATGCCTCCCATGCACGCGTGTCGCACCCTCGCGGCTGCCCTCCTCGCCGCTGCACCCCTTCACGCCCAGCTTCCGTCCAAGCCAGACCTGCTCTGGGACAAGATGGTGGCCGAGGTGTCGTCCATTGCATCGCGGCACGATGGGGTCATGGGCGTGTCGGTTGTCGACCTCACGGACCACCGCGCCTTCGTCATCAATGGCGACCAGGTCTTTCCCACCGCGAGCACCATCAAGCTGCCCCTGCTCGTGGAGCTCTACCGGCAGGACCAGGCTGGAGCCGGCGCACGACTGCTCGACCACTACACGGTCAACAGCGGTGACGTTGTCCCGGGCAGTGCGATCATGCGCGGGTTGTCGCCCGGCGTCACCATGATCACGAATCACGACCTCGCGCAATTCATGGTGGCCGTAAGTGACAATGCGGCCACGAACGTGCTCATCGAGCGGGTAGGTATGGACAAGGTGAATGCGACGCTGCGTGCACACGGGCTCACGCAGACAACGCTGCGCCGGAGGATGATGGATCTCGCGGCGGCGCAGCGCGGCGGCGAAAATGTCTCGACGCCACGCGAGTTGACACGACTGCTCGAGCTGCTGTCGTCGAATGCCCTGCTGACGCCCGTCGCGACCCAGGCGCTCCTGGAGCAGCTCGCGACCGGCAAGGACAGCTACATCCCGCGTCAGTTGCCTCCGGACGTTCGCGTCGCGAACAAGCCCGGCAGCCTGGATGGTGTGCGCGTGGATGCGGGCATCGTGTACGCGGCCCACCGCCCGTTCGCCATCGCGGTCATGACCACCATGGATCGCGACGAACGCGCCGCCGAGGAGCGCATTGGTGCAGTGGCGTTTGCGGCATACAGGTTCTTCGAGATGGTCGGACGGACATCGCCCTTTGGACGCATCATGCCCTGACGCGCCCGGGCGTCCCGTACGCGGATGTCGACATACGATGACGGATGCGCTGGCAACTGATGCATGCGCACCACACTCGATATCGCGGACGACGTCCTGCATGCGGCCGGAGAGCGCGCGCACCGCGAGAAAAAGACCATCGGACAGGTGGTGTCGGCCGGACGACCAGAGCCTGCTCGACGAACGCCTGATTGACGCGACGCGGGTACACGGACCGCGGCAGCTCACTGTCGTGTACCTCCGTGCACTGGCGGTACGCCATGGCGGGCGGTTGGTAACATTCAGTGCGTCCATCGCCCTGACGGCCGTCAAGGGCGCCAAGCCCCAGCACCTGCTCCACCTCCAGCGGACCGAACATGCCAGATCACAAATCTGGCGAGAATGAACAGAAATGGTCACCTCTGTGTATTATGTGCATGGGGCGTGTTCCCGCCGCGCGCGCCGTCCGCCGAAGCTTTCCGACACACTCGCACTGAATGCCCACCACCCCCATTCCGCCGCAGGAGATCGTACTGGCGATCGATCATGTTGCCAGCCGGCTCGAGTCGGGCGACAAATCATTCGGCCTGCAAGAGGGACTCATGCGTATTCAGCATGGGCTGCTTGCGATGCGCGAGTTCGCCGCCGCGCAGATAGTGAACGTGATCGCCATGCAGCTGCTGCCGCGGTCCGCCATGATCGACAAGTACACGGCCGAGGGGGCGCAGCGGCTCATTGACTCGCTGCCACCGTTCGAGAGCACGCGCGATGTGGCATTGCTCCGCAAGGTTGCGCTCGGCCTGCGCGCGCGAGCCTCGGATCACGCGCAGAATGCCATCGCGTCACAGCCATCGCGCGGACCTGATGCATTCCGGTCACCCCGGCACGATCGCGATCGCTGGTAGCTGTGACGCTGCCTGTCGGCGACACACGCATTCAGTCGGCGTGTGCGCAACGGGGTTTCAGGCGTCAGCAGCTCAGGTGTCGGCATCAGGGGACAGCAACCCAAGGGGGTGTGGCGTCCACACACGCAAACGCCACACCCCCTGACATACCTTTGTGCTGAAGCCGAGGCCTGAGCACCTGATCGCTGATACCCGGTTCGAATCCAGATGCCGAGCGGAGCAGCGGCGCACTGAAGGTCCCGGCGACGCACGCAATCCGTCGGAAATTCGGCCCGCTCTGTGCCATGCACGGTCCCATGACGACGACGAAGGCAGTAATCCTCGCGCGTGGGCTCGGTTCCCGCATGCGCACGGCCGACGAGGACGCGGCCCTCGACCCCGCGCAGGCGGCCGCAGCCGACCGTGGTGTCAAGGGAATGATACCCATCGGTCGCCCCTTCATGGACTTCCTCATCAGTGCACTCGCCGACGCCGGGTTCACCGACGTATGCCTCGTGATAGGCCCCGAGCACCAGATGGTGCGCGATTACTACGAGCGCGAGGTCACGCCCGTCCGCGTTCGTGTCACCTTCGCCGTCCAGGAGCGGCCAGCGGGCACGGCGGATGCCGTCCTCGCCGCAGAGCAGTTCACCGCCGGGGAAGCATTCGTCGTCATCAACTCCGACAACTATTACCCGGCTGATGCCCTGGCCGAGCTGCACCGGCGCGACACGCCGGCGTTGGTCGCATTCGATCGCGATGCACTCGTACGCCTTGGAAATGTGGCCGAGGCCAACGTGACGCGCTTTGGCGCCCTCGACATCGATCCCGATGGCATGTTGCACCGCATCGTGGCCACGCCGCAACCGGCGCTTCCCGGCGAGACGATCTACGCGAGCCTCAATTGCTGGCTCTTCACGAGCGTGATCTTTCGCGCCTGCCGCGCGGTACCGCCATCCGCGCGGGGTGAACTCGAGCTTCCGCAGGCGGTCCAATTGGCGATCGCCGCGGGATGGATGCGCGTGGAGGCGGTGCGGCTGGCGGCGGCGGTGCTCGACATGTCCAGACGCGGGGACGTGGCGTCGGTGGCCGAGCGACTCCGCGGTGTTCGCGTGGCGATCTAACTGCGTGATATCCGGAATACCGATGGACCTGCCTGGCACGCTGCACCATGCAGGTCCATCGTTCCACTCCGTGCAACAGTCCTACGGTTTCGCCCTGGCTGCCTTCGCCTCGGCCTTCCGTTCCTTCGCATCAAGCTTCGCCTCGGCCTTCTCCGCCTTCGGCGACTCGTGCTGCTTGCTCACGAGCTTGCCCGTCATGGCGTCGATGTTCACTTCGTCGATGCCGGACTTGTGGGCCACCTTCATGTCGAAGCTGTAGATGAGCTTTCCGCCCTCGCGCTCGATCTCGCCGGCCTGCACCTTGGCGCCCGGCACTTCACGCAGCGCCATCGCGCGCGCATCGGCCATCGTCATCTTCGCTTCCTTTTGCAACTCCGCCTGGGTCTCGACCTTCTTGCCCTGGGCGCTGGCAACGGAGGCGGACAGCAACAGGGCGAGGGGAATCAAGGCAGTGGTACGCATGAGGTATCTCCGTGGTAATGTGTGTGTTGGCTAACTCATACCCGCAGTTGACGAGATAGTCGCGGGCCGAAGGGGCATGTTTCATTATGAAATCATTACAATCTGCTTTGCACAACACTGTGATGCGAACTTCTTTGCTCACAGGTAGAGGTAGGAGTCGTACCTGTCAGTGCGATAACAAGTTGGCAAGCCGATGCATGCGTTGCGCAGGACACTAATGCGCGGCAGCCTGCGGACTCACGTCTGCCCGCTTGCGAAGTGACGTCACGGCGATCAGCACCACCATGCCCACCGCGATCACCAGTGACGACGTGATGCGGCCGAAGTTCAGGCCCCCGTCGGCATGCGGCTTGGTCAACGTGTCGCCGAGCGTTGCGCCAAGGGGGCGCGTCAGTACGTACGCAGCCCAGAAGATCACCGCCCTGGAGATCCCCGTGAACTGGTGCAGCAGCGCAACCAGCGCGATCAATCCCGCGAATACAAGGGCTCCCTTCTGGAAGCCGAGCCCGGCGTCCGTGGCGACGAAGTCGCCGAGGGCCGTGCCCAGGGTGTTGGAGACGAGAATGGTGAGCCAGTAGAAAATCTCGTTCTTGCGCGTGGTGATACGGTCCACGGCGATGGAACCGGTGGCGCGATGCCAGATGAAGAGCACCACGAGCACGAGCGCGAGTTCGATGATGGACGACTTGATGTAGCCCAGCGCGAACGTGCGATCGAGCATATCCGACGTGGTGGTGCCCACGGTTGTGGTGGCCACCACCACGAGCCAGTAGTACACCGGGTGGTAGCGGCTGGATCGCACCTGTGCGATGAGGGTGACCACGAAGAACGCCAGGAAGATCAGCGTGCTCACCACGTACCCGAGCTTGAGTGTCATCGAGACGGCGTCGCCTCCCGTCTCGCCCACGGTGGTGGCAAAGATCTTCACGATCCAGAAGGCAAGCGTGACCTGGGGCACCTTGCTCCAGGCAAAGTGCTCGCCGGTATCCGTCGTGTCGTGACGGGGGGCGCGTTCCATGAGCAGGGGAGAAGAGGTGAACAGTGTGGCGCGAACGCGCCACCGGCGCCCCTTGGCATACCGCGCGCCACCGCGGTGCGGTAGTCGGGAGTTGCCGTCGTCGCTACGTGGAAACCCCCCTCACGCAGCGCGTGATATGCCCGATGCGCCGCACGCGCGGGAACGCGCATCATCAGAAATGCACACTTCTGACAGCTCGTATCCGCGCATCATCCAGGGCGGCATGGGCATTGGCGTCTCCGGTTGGCAGTTGGCGCGCGCCGTGTCGCGGCTGGGTCACCTTGGCGTCGTGTCGGGCACGGCCATCGACACGGTGATGGTCCGGCGCCTCCAGGACGGCGATGAGGGCGGTCACGTTCGGCGCGCGATGGCTGCCTTCCCGGTCCCAGGCGTCGCCGACAGCCTCCTCCGGCGGTTCTACCTGCCTGAGGGCGCGCGCGGCGACTCGCACTACGCCGTGCTGCCCATGTTCCGGCGTGTGTCCAGCATCGGCAGGCAGCAGGTGGCCATCATGGCCAACTTCGTGGAGGTGTGGCTGGCGAAAGAGGGCGACAACGGCATCGTGGGCATCAATCTCCTCACCAAGGTGCAACTGCCCACGGTGCCGTCGCTCTACGGCGCGATACTCGCGGGTGTGGACTACGTGATCATGGGTGCGGGAATTCCACGCGAGATCCCCGCCGTACTCGATGCATTGGCCGAGCATCGCGAGGTGCGACTCAAGCTTGACGTGGAAGGAGCAGCCGGTGCGGGCCCGGACGAGATCCTTTTTTCGCCGGCCGATCATGTGGTGCAGGATGTCATGCCGCTACGTCGCCCCCGATTTGTGCCCATCGTGTCCGCGAGTTCGCTTGCGACGACGCTGGCGCGCAAGGCATCCGGGCGTGTAGACGGATTCATCGTGGAGGGACCGGCGTCCGGAGGGCACAATGCACCGCCTCGTGGGCAGCCATCCTTCACGGCTGATGGAGAGCCCGTCTATGGTGAACGTGACGTTGTGGATCTGGAGAAGATCCGGTCGCTCGGCCTTCCGTTCTGGCTCGCGGGCGGGTGGGGCACGCCACACGGTTTGGCCGGCGCGCTCGCTGCCGGTGCCGCCGGCGTCCAGGTGGGAACGTTGTTCGCGTACTGCGACGAATCCGGACTCGCGCCGGAGTTGAAGCAACAGGTGCTGGCCGGCCTCGCGGAGCGTGGCGTACGCGTACGCACCGATCCGCGTGCGTCGCCCACCGGATACCCGTTCAAGGTCGTCGTGGTGGACGGGCTCGATCAACAGGACGATCGGCGCGCTCGCAACTGCGACCTGGGCTACCTGCGCACCGCGTATCGCATGCCGGAGGGTCGCGTCGGCTATCGGTGCGCGGCAGAACCGGTGGACCAGTACGTGGCGAAGGGCGGCAATGTGGAGGACACCGTGGGGCGCCGGTGTCTGTGCAATGCCTTGACCGCGAATATCGGCCAGGCGCAATGCCGTGATGCCGGGCACGAGCTACCACTCCTCACCAGTGGGGACGAGCTGGTGTCGCTCGGGACCTTTGCATGTGGACGCCTGCGCTTCTCGGCCGCAGACGTGGTGGACTACCTCGGGAACGGACGCGCCGCCCTGACCTGACGCCAGGTGGGCCGGATGGCGCGCTACTGCTTGTTGCTCACCAGCACGATCACCGGCCCACCGTTCGCGTTGATGCCGAATCGGTTGGCGGCCTCGTTCGCGTCGAGATACCGGATTTCGTACAGCGACGCGAGCGCCAGGGATGGGAACGACGCGAGCTGCCGGGTCGGCTGCAGGGGACCGAAATCCATCGAGATCTGCACGCTCCCCGCCGCATCGTTGCTGAAGCTCTGCGGACCCGTGGTGCGGAAGAACGTGGGACGCAGGAAGCGAATGGCGCGCTCCGTGTCCATGCTGCGCAATACGGGATCCTGGAGTTCCTCGTTCGAGATGACGTAGGGTCTCGTGGCCGGCCGCGGGGCGGTTTCCGCAGACGGGGGCGAAGCAGCACAGGACGCTGCGAACACCAGCAGCGCGGCGAGCAATCGATGTGTGGCCTTCATGATGTCACCTCGGCTGCGACGTGCATGCCAAAACGGGGCAGGACAGGGCCTGCGCGCGAACGAACCAACCACGATCTTGCGCAAACGCCCGCCGCTCGGCAAGTCGCGGTCGTTCGCCTCACCTGCTACCCCCACCATCGTGTCCCGCCGTTGCTGACCAAACTCCCGCGCGCCGCTGGCGCCGAGGAGCGCATGCTGCAGTCCATTCAGGGCCAGGCGTTCGCCTACTTTGCCGCGGAGACCAACCGCGCCAACGGTCTCGTGGCCGATAGATCCCGCGCGGGAGCGCCGTGCAGCATCGCCGCCACGGGCCTTGCCCTCACGTCGTATCCGGTGGCAGTGGAGCGCGGCTTCATGACGCGCGCCGAGGCGGCGCAGCGGACCCTGGCAGCGCTGCGATTCTTCCTCGCGAGCAGGCAGGGGCGCGAGCCAGACGCCACCGGCTTCAAGGGCTTCTACTATCACTTCCTCGACATGAACACGGGCGCCCGCGCGTGGAAGTCCGAGGTGTCGACAGTGGACTCCGCGCTGCTGTTTGCAGGCATGCTCGCGGCCGCCGCCTTCTTCTCCAGCAACCGGGCCGCGGAGCGCGAGATTCGCGACCTCGCGCATCGCCTGTACGAGCGCGCCGACTGGAATTGGGCGCGGAACGGTGGTCTCACGGTGACACATGGATGGAAGCCGGGGCGCGGATTTCTCCCCCATCGATGGCACGGGTACGACGAGGCGCTCATCCTCTATGTCCTCGCACTGGGCGCACCAACGCATGCCATTCCCGCCGAGTGCTACGCCGCATGGGCGCGCACGTACCAATGGCGGACGATTTACGATGTTGCGTACCTCCATGCCGGCCCACTCTTCATTCATCAGCTCTCGCACATCTGGTGCGACTTCCGCGGTATCCGCGACGCGTTCATGCGCGCACATGATTGCGACTATTTCGAGAACAGCCGTCGGGCGACGATGGTGCAGCAGCAGTATGCCATCCGCAATCCGCACAACTATCGCGGATACGATGCCGCGTGCTGGGGCATCACGGCCAGCAGCGGACCCGGCAATGTCACGCGATCGGTGGCGGGGATCCGGCGAAAGTTCTTCGGCTACCGTGCGCGCGGCGTCCCGGATGGCCCCGATGATGGAACGCTTGCACCGTGGGGCGTGGTAACCTCGCTGCCCTTTGCCCCGGACGTCGTGCTGCCAACCATGGAGCACGCGTGGCGGCTGCGCACGGGAGGAGCCCTGTCCTATGGCGTGCACGACACATTCAACGCGACGTTTCCCGTGCGTGATTCCGCGCATGGGTGGGTGTCGCCCGACCGGTGCGGGCTGGAGCAGGGGCCGATGATGGTCATGATCGAGAACCACCGGTCTGGCCTGGTGTGGCAGCTGCTGCGGGAGAGCCCCCCAATTGCACGGGGCTTGCGCGCGGCGGGGTTCGTGGGCGGGTGGCTGGGAGCGTGAACCTTCGGTCTCGCCCGTGAGTACCGCTGGGTGCGATAATGGATGTCTTTCTTCGAGTGACGTCTGTGGCGGAATACCGACAATGACGTCACACCCATCGTCAGAAGCACCGGCCGGCACGGCGTAATCCGTGCGGTAATACAGTCATCCAGTCGTCGCACTACTCCTTGGGAGACACACCATGACGCGCATGCACGCCGCCCTCGGATGGGCACTCGCCACCGCCGCGCTCCAGGCCTGCGGCCACGCGGAATCCGCGCAGGCAGTTGCCGAGACGGCCAGCGGCGAGGTCCTCAGGGATACGCCACGTGCAGCGGTGCGGGACGATTCCGTTCGTGCCACCACGGAGTCACACGTCGTGCAGGCCGCGCATGCGACGCTCGATACCGCCATGTTCGCGGGCGGATGCTTCTGGAGCATGGAGCGACCCTTCCAGCACGTGCCAGGCGTGGTGGGCACCACGGTCGGATACGCGGGTGGACACACCGCCAACCCCACCTACGAACAGGTCAACACGGGATCCACCGGGCATGCGGAAACCGTGCTGGTGGAGTTCGACCCCTCGAAAGTCACCTACGCCACGCTGCTGGATGTCTACTGGCACAACGTCGATCCCGTCACGAAGGACCGGCAGTTCTGTGACGGGGGAGCCGACTATCGCACCATCATCTTCACGCACAACGCAGCACAACAGGCGGCCGCACTCGCGTCGAAAACGGCGCTCACGCAGTCGGGACACTTCAAGAGCCCCATCGTCACCGAGCTTGTGGCGAACGCCCCGTTCTGGCGCGGTGAGGACTATCACCAGCATTTCGCGGACAGGAATCCCGGCCGCTACGGCGCCTACCGGCGCGGATGCGGGCGTGACGCCCGGCTCCATGAACTCTGGGGCAACGCGGCATCGCCGTACGTGCCAGCGTCCTGATCGCTCGGCTTGCCGACAACACGCCCGTTGCACGCGACACTGCGACCACGTGCGTGCATCACCCGGCAGGATTCCGACATGTACGCGCCCAGGGAATGATGGCCAGGCGTGCGAACGGAATTTCGACGCCCGTCTCCTCGCACCGCCCAAAGTGCGCCGGATCACCGTGGAGCCGCTCGAGTGCCGCGTCGATCTCCGCCAGCTCGCGCGAGGCGCGTGTGGCGTTGGATGCGTCGAGCTCCGCATCCATGGTGTCCGTGCCCACGTCCGCGGGATGCGAGGGCATGGCCGACAGATCACCCGCCGCCTGCTGCCAGGATTCGCGGGACCGGTCGCCGAGGATGTTGTTCAGGAGGCGAAGCGCACGCCGACGTTCATCATGCAACCGGAGGCCAAGCTGTTCGAGTTGTTCGCGAGTGAGAGGCACGGCGTTGTCCTGAAAATGATTGCCATCGAGAAACGAGGCGACATGGTGTGCAACGCGGGAGTGCTCTGCGGTGGCTGCGCATATAGCAGGTTGCCGCCCGGCCGACTCAGCGCAGCAGGTCCCAGAGATTCCAGTCAAAGAGATAGTGTTTCGGTGTCACGACATCGGCCAGAGCCGCCAGCAGTGCGAGCCGCACGACCACACGGCTGAGCGGCAGCGCCAGCCGCACGTGCGCAAACCCGCGGCAGTCCGGACACATCACGTAGCCTGGCGGAACCATGACCCGGCACGATTGGCAGGTGATCACGCGCGGAACAGTCCTGAACCGCTGCCATGCAGCACGGGCGTCACGTGCAAGGCGCGCCGGCGCATCACCAAGCAGGTCCGCCTGCATCACGATCCACAGGGCCGCATACGGAACCACGGATGCGCCGGTGAGGGCCAGTGCGTAGCACGCCGCGAAGGGCCACGAGAAGGGCCGGTTTACCAGCCAGATCGCACTGCCAGCCGCCGCGATGACCAATGACTGGCGCTCCGCCTGATGATTGAACAGCACCGTGAACACCAGCAACGAGCTTCCAAACTGCAACCGGAATTGCTCGTCATCCCACCGGTCGCGGCGCACCAGCGGTGCGAGCACCAGCAGCGTGCCGGCCACCTGGAACGCCCAGCTCGGAAGCTCGGTTTCCCAGAATTCACGGAAGGCGCGAATGAGCGACATGCCGAACTGGATGTCACCGGCATCGTGCAGCTCCACGGCATGCCACGACCGGTACTGCCGGGCCAGTTCGCCCGCCGGCACCACGAGCAGGGGAAGGGCGAGCAGCACGCAGCCCGTGAGCAGCAGGGCCGCTGTGAAACGCCACCGGCGCGCGCGCGTCACGATCACGCTGGCCACCGCGAGCGGAAAGATCTTGATGGTCGCGCCAATCGCGATGGCAAATGCGGCCCGCCCGTCCTTTCCCTGGACGATCCACAGGATCGCGAGCAGCATGAGCGCCGCAATGAGCCCGTTGCTCGAGGACGCCTGGATGGTGGTGAACACCTCCGGCAGCAGTAACAGGAGCGCCACGTTCGCCTGCCGCCGAGGCAGCAGGCGCGTCACGGCCCAGAAGAGCAGCGCGGCGTTCAGCAGGTTCCAGCCGAAGAGCGACACGGCATACGGCAGGACGCTGAGTGGCGCAAAGAGCACTGCCGCACTCGGGCTGTACTTGAACAGGTCCTGCGACGCAGGGCCCTGCTCATCACCGTAGATCTTGTACAGGTCCTGGTGCGCCACGAGATGCACGAAGGACTGGCGGAAGATCGCGAACGTCGTGTGCTCTCGGCTCACGACGCCGCGCTGCCAGGTTGCCACGACAACGACCAGCAGGTACGCCCCGGCAAGCCAACGCCTGGCGCGAGCAGATTGGAAACGCATCAATTTCCGACGGGTGGGGGGGGACGTCGGTGCGGAGCAGGACAGCGACTGAATGTGTGCGGCGGCGATGGATTGCGCCACTGGTGAAGTAAGGACGAATCATGGGTTCTGACCTTCCTGCGCGTTCACGAGCCGGGCATCTTGTACCATGGAATCGCTCGGCGACCGATTCCGCGTGGAGCGCGAGCTCGGCCGCGGAGGCATGGGAGTGGTGCTGCTGGCCCACGACAATCATCTCGACCGCCGAGTGGCGGTGAAGGTGTTGCCCGCGGCACTGTCCGCTACCATCGGTGGTGACCGCTTTGCCCGCGAGATTCGCGTGACGGCCAGGCTCGTGCACCCAAACATCGTTCCCCTCTTCGACTCGGGATCGTGGGACGGGCGACTCTACTACGTGATGCCGTTCGTGGATGGCCCCACGCTTCGCGCGCGCATCGTGGATCAGGGGAGATTGTCCGTAGAGGACGCGCTGTCGTTCGTGCGCGACCTGGCCGAGGCGCTTTCGTATGCGCACGCGCAGGGTGTGGTGCACCGCGACATCAAGCCCGAGAACATCTTCTGCTACGGCGGCCGCGCAGTGCTGGCCGATTTCGGCATCGCCAAGGTCATGGCTGATGACGGTAACCTGACGATGAGTACCAGCGTGGGCGAGGTCGTTGG
>JAYVNZ010000435.1:0-2118 GCA_043758185.1 Gemmatimonadaceae bacterium
TGATGCGCGCCTGTGACCGGCTGCGCGTACTACTGAAAGAGGTTCACAGTGGCTGAGTGGGGACGTACCACGCTGGAGATGATCGTCCAGGACCTGCAGCGACCCGTGCGGCTCGATGAGTCGTTCGATCGTCGCGTCATGGTGCGCGTCCGCAAGCTGTATGCGGAACGCAATCCGCGGCGCGGCCGCGGCTGGATGAGCCTCGCCACCACCATCGCGCACCGGCCCGTCTGGGTTGCGGCCCTCGCCGCCAGTGTCGTTGCCATCGCCACCCTCGGTGTCATCCGCGTGCATCCGCGCAGCGACAGGGCCGCGGTTCTTGGCCGCCCCGAGCCGGTGAAGTTCGTGCTGGTGGCGCCCAGTGCGCAGAGCGTCGCGGTCGTCGGCGATTTCAACAACTGGGGTCTTGGAGATTCGGCACTCGTCGCCACCAGCAACCAGGGTGTGTGGAGCGTCACAGCGTCCGTGCCAGCCGGAGTGCATCGGTATGCCTTCGTCATCAACGGCAAGCAGTGGATGGCCGATCCCACTGCGCCGCGATCGTCGGGTGACGACTTCGGAATGCCCAGCAGCGCACTGGTCGTGGAGGATAGCACCAAATGAGCATCCGGAAGATTCGTAGCTTCGCAATGCTGGTTGCGTTCGCCGGTTCTGTCGTGACAGCCGGCGCGCAGGATCCGCGCACCGGTGGGCGTCTGGACCCCGCCTCGCTCGCAGCCATCAACGCAATGGTGGACTCGGCAAAGGCGCAGGGCATCCCTGTAGGCCCGCTGCACGACAAGGTCAATGAAGGCGTCGCCGCTGGTGCCGACGGCCCGCACATCGTGACCGCTGTCCGCATTCTGTCCATGGACCTGGCCAGCGCGTACAAGGCACTCGGTGCCCGCGCCACGGCAGACGAGATCAAGGCAGCCGCGTATGCCATGCACGCCGGCGTGCCGGCCGTGGAACTCGGCAAGCTCAAGCAGCAGAGCGGCCTGCGCCGCTCGCTGACGCTGCCGTTCACCGTGCTCGCGGACATCGTGTCCCGCGGTGTCCCGGTGCGCACGGCGGCAAACGCCATTCGGTCCCTTGTGGGAGCGGGCGCAAAAGACAAGGACATCAACGACTTTCAGCGCAACGTGAAGGTCGACATCGAGCAGGGCGCACCACCCGGCGCGGCCGCGGAAACGCGGGCGCAGGGAACAGGCAAGCCAGACAAGCCAGACCAGTACGATCAGTCCGATCGCTGAACGGCACCCCACAGTCCTCAATGCATCGACGGGTCGGCATGCCAATGCCGGCCCGTTTTGCTGTTGGAACCATGCGCAGGCTCAGCGCCACGCGCGACCGCCCGCGCCAGAACGCTCGGCTAGATTTCCCCGTCCGTCTCCGCAGACGTACCGGACGTCGCCGCCTCGAGGATTCATGCTGCGCAACACCCTGCTCTACCTGTCCAATCAGCCACGCGTTTTCAGGTTCGTCCGCAACAACCGGCTGGCCAGGCACTTCGCCAGCCGTTTCGTGGCTGGCGAGACGGTCGACGAGGCGCTGGCCGCGGCACGCGAGCTCAACGCAAAGGGCATCACGGCGTCCCTCGACCTGCTCGGGGAGAGCGTCAATACGGAGCGCGAGGCGCGGGCGGCGCGCGATGCCTACATCACGCTGCTGGACCGCATCCATCAGGCGGGTCTCCAGGCAAACGTGTCCGTGAAGCTGACCGCCATGGGACTCGACATCGACCGCGAACTCTGCGTCGCCGTGATGCAGGACGTCCTCGCCCGGGCACAGCAATACGATAGTTTCGTGCGGCTCGACATGGAGTCGAGCGCATATACCGACGTCACGCTCGCGATGTTCGAGGACCGCCTGTATCCGGCGTACAAGGCCAACGTGGGGGTCGTCCTCCAGAGCTGCCTCTATCGCACCTTCGCCGACGTGGAGCACATGAACGCCATGCGGGCACGCGTGCGCATCTGCAAGGGCGCATACAAGGAGCCCGCAACGGTGGCCTATCCCGCCAAGTCGGACGTGGACGCCAACTACGTGAAGTGCATGCGCGAGCTGATGCTGAAGGGGCACTATCCCGGCATCGCCACGCACGACCCGGCCATCATCGCCGATGCGAAGCGCTGGGCC
>JAYVNZ010000436.1:0-2010 GCA_043758185.1 Gemmatimonadaceae bacterium
TGCTGTTCGCCAACCTTGTAGATTTCGACACTCTGTATGGCCACCGAGGCGATGTGGCCGGTTTCGAGCGCGCCCTGCGCCAGTTCGACGACGCACTGCCGGCCATTCGCGCCGCTCTCAAAGAGGACGACCTACTGTTCATCACGGCGGATCACGGCAACGACCCTACTACGGGCTCGAGCGATCACGCGCGCGAGTGCGTGCCGCTGCTCGTGGCCGGTCCGCAGGTGCGCAGGGTGGCCCTCGGTGTGCGGACGACGTTCTCGGACCTCGGCGCCACGGTGGGCGAGTGGCTCAACGTACCGTTTCGCGGACGCGGCCGGTCGTTCCTCTCCGCACTGGAGCGCGGGGTATGACGTCGAACGCGTCCGGCGCGCGCACACTGGATGCGCGCCAGGGCACGCTCCTGCGGGAGCGGGCCGCTGCCGCCATGACACAGGCCTACGCACCGTACTCCGGTTTTCGCGTGGGCGCCGCACTGCTGGGGTCGGACGGCAGTATTGCCGATGGCTGCAATGTCGAGAATGCATCGTACCCGGCGGGGCTGTGCGCCGAACGGGCCGCCGTGGCGGCGGCGGTGGCACGCGGGGTCCGGGACTTCGTGGCCATCGTCATTTGTACGGAGGCGGATACCCCAACCCCGCCATGCGGTATCTGCCGGCAGGTGTTGATGGAATTCGCGCCGCAACTCGAAGTCCTCAGTGTCACCAGCAGTGGCGCGGTGGCACAGTGGTCCATGTCGGATCTTCTTCCCCAGGCCTTTACCCCCACGTCACTGGGGCGCCGCTAGTGCGCCTTCGCGTCGTTGGACGGAGTGTACGTAGTGTCTGACCGGATTCTCCGGGGCGCGGTTGCCGCGCTCCTGTTCATTGCAACGTTCACTGCATGTTCCGAGCAGGTGACGGGCTCCCTTGGCTGCCCCACGCTCTGCGTGGATGAAAGCGCCGCGTTGCGCGACACCGTGCTGACGTCCGTCGTGGTGCTGGACTCCACCTTCACCGGCTTCCCGCGCCAGGGAGAAACAAGGGATTTCACCTTGTTGGCGCTCGGCGATACCGGCGACGTGCGCATCGGGCTGCATTACGACACGCTCAAGACGCGCTACCAGATCACCGGGGCCGCGTCGGACAGCCTGATCCGGAAAGTGGATAGCGCCACCATGATTTTCCTGATCGACACCACCGTGGTCAAGCCGACGGCACCGTTCACGATCGACGCGTTCGACATCGACACGAGCGCCACGGACACGCTTACGGCCACCATCGCCCCACTGTACCGCGCGAGCCGCCTGATCGGGTCGCGTACCTACGCTGCGGGCGACATCAAGACGGACACCGTGCGGCTGACGCTGGACAACGCCGCCCTGTTTGCGAAGATCAGGGACACGCTGCGCCTGCGCATCGGGCTCCAGGTGCGAGGCAGCACCGGGAGTGGTGCCAGGTTGCGTATCCTCGGCACGTCCTTTCCGCCGCGCATTCGCTATCGGGCGTCGGCAGACACCACGGTCAAACCGGACACGCTGTTCCCCGCGTCCATCACGCCGCCCGTCGACCTGTTCCAGCAATCGGTCTTCCGGTTCTTTCCCGTGGTAGTCAAGGGACGGCAGCCCACACCGCCCGTGGGACGCTTTATCGTCGGCGGCCTTGCCGGTGCGCGCTCGTTTCTGCGCTTTGAAATTCCACCCGCCGTGCTCGACTCGGTGACGGTGATTCGCGCCTCCCTCCTGCTCACGCAGCTGCCGGCGCGATCCACCGCCGCCACCAGGGATACCATCACCGTCTACACGCAGCCGGTCATCGCGTCACCGTCGGTCACCGACATCTTCACCGCGTCCACGTTCATCGGAGCGGCGGGCCAATACGGCATCGACTCCCTGCGACTCGCGGCGCGCGACAGCGGCACACGCAGCATCGAGCTGGTCAACATCCTGCGCGCATGGCGACTTGTCGGCACCACGAATACATCACGATCACTGGTGCTGCGGTCACCACAGGAGGGCAGCCTGCCCGG
>JAYVNZ010000437.1:0-3001 GCA_043758185.1 Gemmatimonadaceae bacterium
GCGCGGGACGTGATCCTGCTCGATCACTCACGCGCGGACGACCTGCTGGATCGCATCCTGAGCCCCACCATCTTCAGTACGCAGACCAACCGTCGCATCTTCCGCGGCATGGTGCACGCGGCAGACAGCGAAGGCTGGCAGCGCATCTTCGGGCTCATGACCGAGAACAGCCGGTGGGACCTCGCGGATTCGGAAGTGGAACAATACCTCGAGCATTCGTACGATCACATCGTGGACCTGCTGGTACGATTCGACCGATCGTCGGCGTTCGCGCTGGATCCGTCGGGCGATGACGCATTGCGCCGCGCGAAGCAGGTGCGGCGCGACGCCATGCGACTCGGGGGAGCGGCACACGTGCGCGAAGAAGCGCACCGCGCGTTCGGATTGCCACCAGCGTCACTCGGGTACGTGCGCCAGCTGGCCCCGAGGATCTACGAGGCGAGCCGCGCGACGAGCATCTGATTCAGCTTCTTCGGATCGGCGCGCCCTTTTGATTTCTTCATCGCGGCACCAATCAGGACTCCCTGCAGCCGCGTCTCGCCCCGGCGGTAGCGTTCCGCCTCGTCGGGCATGTCAGCGATGACGTCGTCCAGCCACGCGGCGAGTTGCGCCTCGTCGTCCACCTTGATCAGGCCTTCGCGCTCCGCGAGTTGGCCCGGCGCGTCGCCGGTTGCCACCATCCGCGTGAAGATGTGCTTCGCCGCCGTGTGCGACACCACGCCGCCACGTACCAGGTCCAGCAGCTGCGCCAGGTCGGCGGGACGCACACGAAACGCAGAGATGTCCTGCGCGGCGACCCTGAGTTGCGCGAGGACTTCGCCCATGACCCAGTTCGCCGCCGCCTTGGGGTCACCGTGCGAGCGGGCGACCGACTCGTAATACTCGGCCACACGTGGATTGGCGGTGAGCACGTCCACGTCGTAGGGACCGAGCGCGTAGTCGGTGGCGAACCGGACACGCCGTGCAGCGGGAAGCTCCGGCAAGTCCTTCTGCATCTTCGCAATCCAGTCGATGGACAGGATGAGCGGCGGAAGGTCCGGCTCTGGAAAGTACCGGTAGTCGTGACTGCCTTCCTTCGAGCGGCTTGGCCGCACTGAGCCGGTTCCGGCATCCCAGAGCATCGTCTCCTGGAGCACGGTACCACCGGCGGCGAGCACGGCGACCTGCCGCCGGAACTCCACGTCGAGCGCGCGCTCGACGCCGGAGAACGAGTTCAGGTTCTTCACCTCCGTTCTCGTGCCAAGGACCGTCTCTCCGCGCCGGCGCGCACTCACATTGGCGTCGACACGGAGGCTGCCCTCCTCCATGCTCACGTCGCTGACTTCGATGTACTCGATGATCTGCTTGAGAACGCGCAGGTAGGCACCCACCTGCTCCACGGAGCGAAGCTCCGGTTCACTCACGATCTCGATGAGCGGTGTGCCCGACCGGTTGAGGTCAATGGCCGTGGCGCCGGTGTAGCGGTCGTGGATGGACTTGCCGGCGTCCTCCTCCAGGTGCACGCGCGTGACGCCGATGCGAATGGGCGAGTGGTCAGCGCGCGCACCGATTTCCACGAAGCCGTCAAGTGCCAGGGGCTTGTCGAACTGCGAGATCTGGTAGCCCTTCGGCGAATCCGGATAGAAATAGTTCTTCCGGGAAAACACCGACGTGGGCTGGACCGTGCAATTGAGCGCCAGCGCGGCACGCGTGGCCAACTCCACCGCCTTGGCGTTCAGCACCGGCAGCGCGCCAGGCAACGCAAGGCACACCGGGCAGGTGTTCACGTTGGGTGGCGCGCCAAACTCAGCGGAGCACGTACAGAATGCCTTGGTGCGCGTCTTGAGTTGCACGTGCACTTCCAGGCCCACCACCATTTCCCACGCGTCCAGCGCCGATGGCGCGCTCACGCGCGGGCCTCCGCGCCGAGCGCGCGCTCGAGGGCGTACGCGGCGGTGAGCATCTTCATCTCGTCGAAGTGCGGCGCGATGAACTGGCCGCCCACCGGTAATCCGTCCACGCGACCCACCGGCAGCGACATCGCAGGAACGCCGGCCAGGTTCGCCGTGACGGTGAAGATGTCACTCATGTACATCTCATACGGATCCGACACAGCGCCGAGGCGGAAGGCGGTGGTGGGCGTGGTGGGGGTGAACAGCACGTCCACGCCGCTGGCGAACACGGTGCTGAAGTCCGCGGCAATCAGCGTGCGCACCTGCTGGGCCTTGCGATAATACGCGTCGTAATAGCCGGCGCTCAACACGTACGTTCCAAGCAGGATTCGCCGCGTGACCTCGGCGCCGAATCCACCCGAGCGTGTAGCCTCGTACATCCCGCGGAGGCCGTCGCCGCCGATGCGAAGACCGTAGCGTACGCCATCGAACCGCGCGAGGTTGGAGGAGGCTTCCGCGGGCGCGATGATGTAATAGACCGGGATGGCCAGCGCCGTATGCGGCAGCGAGACGTCGCGCACCTCGGCACCGAGTGCGCGCAGGCGGTCGAGCGCTGCGTCACAGCGCGCCCGGATTTGGGGGTCGAGCGACTCGGGGAAGTATTCCTTCGGCCGGCCGATCACCATGCCCTTCACGTCCGCGGCGCCCGCGAGGTGAAAGTCCGGCACCGCCAATTCCGCCGACGTCGAATCGAGCCAGTCATGCCCGGAGATGGCGCGGAGGCCGCGCGCCGCATCATCGACCGTTGCGCCGAGCACGCCCACGTGATCGAGCGACGATGCAAATGCCACGAGCCCGAAGCGGCTCACCCTGCCATACGTAGGCTTGATGCCTACGATGCCACAGAACGCCGCGGGCTGGCGGACGCTTCCCCCCGTCTCCGAGCCAAGCGCGATGGGAACGATACCAGCCGCGACAGCTGCGGCAGATCCGCCGGAGGATCCTCCCGGCACGCGATCGTGCGCCAGGGGATTCCGCGTGGGTCCATACGCGCTGTGCTCCGTGGAGGAGCCCATCCCGAACTCATCCATGTTCGTCTTGCCGAACAAGATCGCGCCTGATTCGCGCAG
>JAYVNZ010000438.1:0-2621 GCA_043758185.1 Gemmatimonadaceae bacterium
CGCGACGCTCCGGCGTCTGATCGTCCAAAACGTGGTGACGGCGCCCACGGCAATGTTGAATCGCGACTTGTGCGATCGCATCGGGATCATGCCCGAGGATGCACTCTTCCAGGATTGGTGGACCGCGTGCGTCGCAGTGGCCTTCGGACGCATCGTCGCAGTTCACCAGGCGACGATTCTCTACCGACAGCATGCACGCAATGCGGTCGGCGCGAAGCGGGGCCGCACGCGATGGTTTGAGATCCCGCGGGCAGCCGTTCGCGCGCTTGGCACCACCGCCCACCTGCGGTCGCACCTCGCGCGAACGGCACGCCAGGCGGCGGCGTTCCTCGATCGCTACGAAATGGACCTCGACGACGACGACCGCCGCTTTCTTCGGGACTATTCCCGCTTGCCCGATCTCCCATTTCTTCGTCGCAAGGTGCGCGTCTTCAGGCTCCGCCTGCGGCGCGAGCACGGTTTGTGGCGCAACCTCGGAGTGCTGTTGCGGGCATGAGTGCCGGTGTACCCCGCCGATGCTGCGCGGTATGACACTGGCCGCACGCAGGCGCGAAGCTCGGCGCGGCGGCGGCGAACATGGACTGCGGCGCAGCGTCTCCGAGCGTCAGCGGCAAGGGGTTGACAGCACTGCCGTAAACCCTGCGACGCGGGCATCTTCCTCGCAGGAGCGAGCAGTGCGCTGAGCAACGCTCGCACATGCCTGTGACAGCAGTGGGTGGCCGGTCCACGTGATCCGGTCAATTGCGTCAGGGGCGCTGACACCACTGTCAGGGCACGTAAAGACTCAACTGGTGCGACGACGATGACGGTGTACAACACGGAGTATTACAGGCAGCTGAGCGACGGTTCACTGGCGTCTGCCGAGCTTGTCGTGCCGGAACTGGTCAGGAGGTATCGGCCCACGTCGGTCCTCGACCTCGGCTGCGGCACTGGAGACTGGCTGAGCACCTTCAAGCGGAACGGCGTCGATCGTGTTCTTGGTTTCGACGGTGACTACGTGAACAAGCGTCAGTTGCGCATCAGCCCAGCTGAGTTCCGCGCCGTTGACCTGGCAATGGAATTTCCTGAGCCTGTGACGGTGGACATGGCCATTTCGCTCGAGGTTGCGGAGCACCTGCACGAATCCAGGGCGGACATGTTCGTGGAGTTCCTGACGCAGTGTTCGAATGTCGTGGTCTTCGGAGCCGCAATCCCGATGCAGGGCGGGGCGGATCACATCAACGAGAAGTGGCAGTCGTACTGGGTCGAGAAGTTCACGGCCAGGAACTATGCGGTCAGCACGGAACTGCGAGACCATTTCTGGACGAACAGTGACGTCAAGGTGTGGTACAGGCAGAACACCCTGTTGTTCGTGAGGAGGGGCAGCCCCGCGATCGATGTGACCATCACCCATGAGGGCAACGAGAAGGCTCTGGACGTTGTTCACCCCGATCTGTACGTGCTCAAGATGCAGCGGTACAGGTTCCTGGAGCGACTGCTGGCCTTTCGCTCGGCACTCATGCTGTCCATGTGGAGCAGGTGGGCCTGATCGCGCTGAATGGGAGATCAGTCCGTCATCGACGTGCGACGCGGAACGCGACCTCCAGCAACTGGCCGTTCGTGAAGGTGACGGCATCGAAGAAGCTCGACCCTCGTCCGGCGACCACGCTGTACCCCACCGGGGGTTCGACACGGACGCCGTACTGGCGGTCGGTTGGAATGCTGTCCACCACGGCCGCACCGTCCGGGCCCGTGATGACGTCTCTATACGTGCCGTCGAAGGTGTACAGCAGGATGTGCGCGCCAGCAACCCCCGCTCCCGCCTCGTCTGTGACGCGCGCGCGCAGCGTAGCGCGGGTGAGCACCGTCTGCACCGCGAGCGTCGTGGACCTCACCGTGCCACGGTGGAACACCAGGCCGTCTTCGAAGCTGGTCCCTCGGCCGTCCGATACGCTCCAGCCTATCGCGGGCCGAACGCGCACGCCGTAGGTACCGCAGGGAAACTTGCGGAACACCTGAATGCCGTCGGCGCCCGTGCGCACTTCGTCCACTACGCCCGTTGCACTGTAGACCGTCAGGATCGAACCAGGGACGCCGGCACCCTTTTCGTCGCGCACGGCCACCGAAAACGTGCCGCCACACGGTACCACCTCGAACGCGACGACGGTTCGGCTGCCGTCTTCCACGAAGATTCCGTCGCGCGAGATGATACTGACCTCGCCACTATCCAGGTACGCCGGTCCCCGGGCGATCCGTACCCCGTAACTCCCGGTTGGAAGACTGTCGAAGACGAATCTGCCCGCGGAATCCGTGATGGCGGCCCGAACCGGCCCGGATGAGCGATACAGCCCCACAGAAACCCTCGCGGCCGGCGATCCATCCGGTTCCCTGACCTCGGCAACCACCACCCCGATGCCCGCTTTGAGAACCGTGAACTGCGCCATCACGGACTGGCCCGCATCGACCCGCAGGTTGTCCCTTACGTCCGAAGCCTTTCCTCCCAGCAGGTCTTCCAGGCGAACATACTTCGACGACGGTACGAAGCGAATGCCGTACACTCCCTGGGGCACATCATGAAAAGTCAGGGAGCCAGAACCGTCCGTCTCACCATAGTTCATAACCCGCGTGCCTGTGTAGAGCAG
>JAYVNZ010000439.1:0-2651 GCA_043758185.1 Gemmatimonadaceae bacterium
CGCGACGCTCCGGCGTCTGATCGTCCAAAACGTGGTGACGGCGCCCACGGCAATGTTGAATCGCGACTTGTGCGATCGCATCGGGATCATGCCCGAGGAGGCACTCTTCCAGGATTGGTGGTCCGCGTGCGTGGCGGTCGCGTTCGGCCGAATCATCGCACTTCACCAGGCGACGATTCTCTACCGACAGCATGCACGCAATGCGGTCGGCGCGAAGCGGGGCCGCACGCGATGGTATGAGATTCCGCGGGCAGCCGTTCGCGCGCTGAGCGAG
Source organism: Gemmatimonadaceae bacterium (assembly GCA_043758185.1). Lineage (GTDB taxonomy): Bacteria > Gemmatimonadota > Gemmatimonadetes > Gemmatimonadales > Gemmatimonadaceae > AG11. The sequence continues at coordinate 275 of JAYVNZ010000439.1, forward strand.
ACCGCGCACTTGCGGTTGCACCTCGCGCGGACGGCGCGGCAGGCGGCCGCATTCCTCGATCGCTACGAGGCCGAGCTCAATGACGACGACTGCCGCTTTCTTCGGGAGTATTCGCACTTGCCCGATCTGCCGTTGTTTCGTCGCAAGGTGCAGGTCGTGCGTCTCCGCTTGCGGCGCGACCTCGGCTTCTGGCGCAATCTCGGTGTCCTCCTTCGCGCCTGAGCCTCTCCGGGGGGGCAGGCAGTTGGGGCGGCGGCAGCTGGTCGGCATCGGTGCACCCAGGTCGCCCCGGATTGCTCGAACATCCGATGATGAGTACCCTGAGAGCGACAGGGAGTCTCCCCAAGGCGCATGCGCCGATCCCGCGGTGATTGCACACCCGTAAGCGGTCGCGGTGGCCGTTCCTGCTTCTGCGGCGCCGCCTGCTATACCAAATCCACGTACGCGACGGACCATGACAGTTTACAACAAGGAATATTACAAGAGGCTCAGGGACGGTTCCTCGGCGTCTGCGGAGACTGTCGTGCCTGAACTCGTCAGGACCTACCGGCCCGCTTCGGTTCTCGATCTAGGCTGCGGAATTGGCACCTGGCTTCATGCCTTCAGGCAAAACGGAGTTGATCGGATTGTTGGCTTCGACGGCGCGTATGTCAGGAAAAGTCAGCTGCTGATCAGCGACAGTGAGTTTCGCGTTGTCGATCTCGCAAAGGATTTCCCGGAGCCGATCAGGGTGGACTTGGCCATTTCGCTCGAGGTCGCCGAACATCTGCACGAATCCAGGGCAGACATGTTCGTGGAGTTCTTGACCAAGTGTTCGGATATCGTGTTATTCGGCGCCGCAATCCCGATGCAGGGGGGAGCGGATCATTTCAACGAACAGTGGCAATCGTACTGGGTTGAAAAATTCAAGTCCAGGAACTATGCGGTCAGTACGGAAGTGCGAGACCATTTCTGGACGGATAGTGATGTCAAGGTGTGGTACAGGCAGAACACGTTGTTGTTCGTCAACAGAGGCAGCCCCGCGATTGACTCGATCACGACGTACGATGGGAACTCGAAAGTCCTGGACGTCGTTCATCCGGATCTGTACCTGGACAAGATGAGAAGGTACGGGTTCCTGGAGCGCCTGCTAGCCTTTCGCACTGCACTGGCACTTTCCATACAGAGCAAATTGCCCTGATTGACCGCGCTGCTCTTGTGCGGACGGTTTTTCAGCGCCACCGACGGCTCGGGGAGTGTTCCGGGAGTGAGCTGAACGACAGCTCGTGCCATGGCGTGGTTAACCGAGACGGCTTCCGTACGCTGCCCGTTATCGGTGTGCGACGCGAAACGCCACGTCCAGCAACTGGCCATTGGTGAAGGAGATGGCGTCGAAGAAGCTGGTGCCTCGTCCGGCCACCACGCTGTAGCCGCTCGGGGGATCAACGCGTACGCCGTATTGTCGGTCGGTTGGAATCCCATCCAGAACGGCCACACCGTCCGAGCCAGTAGCTACGTCTCGATACGTGCCATCGAACGTGTACAACATGATATGCGCGCCAGTGACCGCCGCCCCCGTTTCGTCGGTGACGCGCGCTCGCAGCGTAGCACGCGTGAGAACTGCCTGCACCGCAAGCGTCGTGGACGCCATCGTGCCGCGGTGGAACACCAGCCCGTCCGTGAAGCTCCTGCCTCTGCCATCCATCACGCTCCAGCCCACCGCGGGCCGCACGCGCACGCCGTACGTGCCGCACGGGAACCTGCCGAACACGTGGATGCCGTCGGCTCCCGTGCGCGCCTCGCCCACGATGCCAGTCGAGCTGTAGGCCGTCACGATCGAACCCGGGACGCCAGTGCCCTTTTCGTCGCGCACGGCCACTAAAAGCGTGCCGCCGCACGGCACCACCTGAAACGCGATGACCATGCGGCTCCCATCGTCCACGAAGATGGCGTCGCGCGAGATGATACTGACCTCGCCGCTATCCGCATACGCCGGCCCGCGGAAGATGCGCACGCCGTAAATGCCGAGCGGAATGCTGTCGAACACGAATCGTCCAGCGGAATCCGTGACGGCGGACCGAACAGGTCCGGACGAGCGATACACGGCCACTGGTACGTTGGGCCCGGGCGCGCCGTCCGGTTCCCGGACCTCTGCCACGATCACCCCGAAGCCCGCCTTCAGGACCGTGAACTGCGCCTTCACCAGATGGCCCGCGTCCACCTGCAGGTTATCCTGTACCTCCGATGGCGTCCCGCCCAACACATCCTCGAGGCGGACGTACTTCGGCGAGGGCAGAAGGCGAATGCCGTACACTCCCTGGGGCACATCATGAAAAGTCAGGGAGCCAGAACCGTCCGTCTCACCATAGTTCATAACCCGCGTGCCTGTGTAGAGCAG
>JAYVNZ010000440.1:0-3448 GCA_043758185.1 Gemmatimonadaceae bacterium
TTCGACACCAGGTTCGACAGCACGAGCATCGCACCGCTGACAACGGATGCATCGCGAATCCCCGCGCCATGCAGGTTGTCCAGCGCCAGCCGAGTGCCAGCGACGATGAGCGGCGTCTCCTGCACGCCGCGCGTGACCACGAACAGGGCCGCAAAAAAGAGCAGCAGCGACCAATCCACCCCCGCAATGACGACCGTTGGATCCCGTCGCGCGGTCACGAGCAGCACCGCTGCGCCACCCAGTGCAACGAGGGGAAGCGACAGTCCTGCGAGCCACCCGGCGATGCAGGCAGCGAAGACGCACCCAGCAAGGAGCGCGAGCCCGCGGTCGAGTGGATGCGCGGAGGGTGTCTCGGCTGATGACACTGTGGCCGCGTCGTCCGCCACGAGCGGAGCGCCAGCAGACGAGAGCTGATTGCGGAACGCGACCGCGAGGACGGCATACACGATCACCAGCCCGCCAAGCGACGATGGTGCGAGGGCAACGAGGAATGGACCGAACCCGATGCTGCTCGCCAGGCCGATGATCATGTTCTGCGGATTGCCCGTGATCGCCATCGCACTTCCCACGTTGGCAGCCAGCGCGATCGCGAGCAGGTAGGGCAGCGGCCGATAGCCCAGCCTCCGCACGGCAATGAGCACCAGGGGCGTGAGGATCACGCACATCGTGTCGTTCATCACGAAGGCCGACGCGATGCCGCTCACCAGCACCACTGCGCCGAGCAGCAGTCGTGGCGATCGGGCGCGCGCGACCGCTGCACCAGCGAGCCACTCGAACGCGCCAGCCAGCTCCAGGTAGCCCACGAGGAGCAGGACCCCGAGCAGGAAGGCGAGGACGTCGAGATCCACCGCCGCGTACGCGCGGGCCAGCGGTAGCCCGCCGATCGACACCATCGCTACCGCGCCAACGAGTGCGGCCGCGGGACGCGTCAGGCGAATACCGAGGTGCGTGCCCAGCTGTGGAAACGCGACGAAGAGGTACGTGACGACGAACACGACGAGCCTGCGCGCGTCGAGCTCGTTCATCGTGCCTCTGGGTCACATGGTCGGGCCACCGCCACGTCAGGTGGCTGGAACAATCCCAGTCCCGACTTCGATCGCATGCACCATCACGGCGTGCACCGTGCCATCGGGGCGGGTAACCGGCTGGTAGATGAAGTCGAAGTACCGCTTGCGCAACGTGCCATCGGCGTCGGCGATCATGGCCGGCGTGGCGTTGCCCAGGTAAGGACGTGCGGTATGAATCACTTCGTGCAGCATGTCGATGAAGAAGGGCTGCGCGGACAGTTCTGGCAGTGCCTCGAGCACCTCCTTGCCAACCACATCGCGACCTCCGATGAGCGCGCGATACCGCGCATTTGCGCTGAGAAACACCAGCGACGACGCGTCCAGCGTGGCAATGGCGGCGGGGGCCTGCTCGAGCATGCGGGCCAGTTCGGTGCGGGCATGCTGCGCTTCGGCGAACGCCGCGCGCTGGTCGGTGATGTCGGTGTGCGCGCCCACCCACTCCCGGATCGTTCCGTCCGCGTTGAGGATCGGGACGGCGCGAATGGAGAACAGCCGGTAGCCGCCGCTGGCGATGCGAACACGGTGCTCGAAGGAAAACACACTGCGCGTCGCGACCGACTGGTTCCACGCGTCCACGGTAGGCTGCGCATCGTCGGGATGCACTGCGTCCGCCCACCCGAACCCCTGATACTCTGCCGTGGACTGGCCCGTGAGTGCCGTCCACCCCGGCTGTTCGCCCTCCATGCGGCCCTCAGGGCTGTTCGTCCAGATGTACTGACCCGCCGCCTCCACCAGCGCCCGGTACCGTTGATCACTCGCCAGAAGGGACTGGCGCGCCAATTCCGCCTCGGCGCGCGCGGCACGCTCCTTCGTCAGGCGCGACTCCTGCTCATCCGCCCGCTGCTGCGCGCTGATGTCGCGGAAGGTGACCACCACACCAACAATCTGGCGGCGATCACGGATGGGGATGGCCGTGTAGTCCACGTGGAGGGGCGCGCCGTCCTTTCGCCAGAACACGTCACCGCCGACCCGCTGCTGAATCCCCTCCGTTGCCGAGGAGTAGATAGGACACGCCTCACGGGGGAAGACGGTACCATCGGGATAATGGTGGTGGATGAGCTCATGCTGCGGCTTCCCGAGCATCTCGCGCGCGGTGTAGCCGAGGAGGCGCACCGCGGCCTCGTTCACGAAGACGGTATTGCCCAGCGGATCCAGGAAATACACGCCGTCGTCGATGGCGTTGAGGACCTGCTCGGCGCGCTCGCGCAGGAGGGATATGGCGCGGGCGGCAATCTCATCGGGCGTGTCGGTCATTGCTGTGGCAAGGATGTAGTCGTGAAACTTTGCGGGGGAAGAGCTCGGGCATCGCCAAGCGGCGAGCCCAGCCTCGACACGCTGCAACGCGAAATTGGTACCATATCCTTGTACGTTAACGCCACCATGCGAACGCAAGTTGCCATTGTAGGCGCAGGGCTCGCCGGCCTGCATGCAGGCCGCCTCCCGCGCGCCGCGAACGTCGAATCTGTGGTGCTCGAGGCCCGGAACCGCCTCGGGGGCCGCATTCTGTCAGTCGACGACATGGGCCGGCCCGCCGAGGACGGGTTCGATCTCGGTCCCTCCTGGTACTGGCCGCGCGCCGTGGTTGCGGCCGCGCGGGCCGCTGACGAGACGCCGCGGAACCTGGTGGCTGGCCGCTGACGCAGCCGGCGTGTTGCGAGGTCAGCACCCTGCCATATTCCATCCAGCCACTCGTCTTCTGACTCCGGCACGGGATCATTCATGCGACACTTCGTTCTCCTCACAATGGCGACGCTCACACCCTTCACGGCAGCCATGTCGCAGCGAGCCCCCGGGCCGGACGCGCACGCCCCGCGTGCCCGCACCGTCGATGGAACTGTCGCTGGCGTTGCGTTGCCGAGCGGCGTGCGCGCGTTCAAGGGAATACCCTACGCCGCGCCACCCGTGCGTGACCTGCGGTGGCGCCCACCACAACCGGCGACGAATTGGCCAGGCGTGCGGCTGGCCGACCGCTTCGCCGCCCAGTGCATGCAGGCGCGTGTCTTCGGCGACATGATGTTCCGGAATTCCGGGGTCAGCGAGGACTGTCTCTACCTCAACGTGTGGGCGCCGGCCGCGCGCAGTGCGTCCGGACTGCCCGTGCTGTTCTACATCTACGGCGGCGGCTTCGTGGCCGGCGACGGATCAGAGCCACGCTACGATGGAGAGAGCATGGCGAAGCGCGGCATCATCGTCGTCACACTGAGCCATCGGCTCGGCATCTTCGGATTCTTTTCACATCCCCAGCTTGCGGCGGAGACGCCGCAGGGGGCATCGGGCAACTACGCCCTCATGGACCAGACGGCCGCCCTTCGGTGGGTACAGCGCAACATCGGGGCATTTGGCGGCGATCCGAAGCGTGTCACGATCGCGGGTGAATCCGC
>JAYVNZ010000441.1:0-6608 GCA_043758185.1 Gemmatimonadaceae bacterium
ATTGTACCGACACCGCCGGTTTGCATGGTGGCACGCGCAATGCGTTTTCATGACGCACCCGTTCCGATGGAGATGCAAATGGCACAGAAGCGCGAACTCATCGAGCCCAACGAAGGCGACAAGCGGTTCATCCGCCGCGACGAGGAAGGCAAGTTCACGGAAGACCAGGTTGATGTGGGTCGCTCGCTGAGCCAGGATGCGCGCCAGCATTCGAAGACCGTGGCCAAGGAAGGCCAGGGCGACAAGGGCGACGGAAAGAAGTAGGTCGTGGTGTGGCAACCCCCGCCGCGATGCTTGCCTCGCCGGCGGGGACGCTTCCGCCGCTGAAGGGTTGGACCATTGAGCCCAAGTGGGATGGCATTCGTGTCATTGCCGACATCAGTGTCAGACGCATAAGGCTCTGGTCGCGGAACCATATCGACAAGGCGCATGAGTTTCCCGCACTCGTGGATGCCCTGCACGCCGTGGCGTCGCGCGCGGGTTCCATGGTACTCGATGGCGAGCTCGTGGCGATCGATGCGAAGGGAAAGCCGCTTCGCTTCCAGGCGCTGCAGGCGCGCAACCTGGATGGCGGGGCGAACATCGCGCTCGTTGTCTTCGATTGCCTGTCGACGGCGGGCCACTCCCTGGCAACGCGTCCCTGGACGGAACGTCGCAAGGCCCTCGAGCTCCTGATCCCCAGTTCATCGCGCGGATTGGTGCGGCGCGGCGACTCGGCCCCGTGCGGATCCCGGGCCGCGGCGCGCATTGTCGTCGCGGCCCGACGTGACGACTGGGAGGGGCTGATCCTGAAGCGGATGGATTCCACGTACGCCAGCGGCAAACGCTCGCCATTGTGGCGCAAGGTGAAGTTGGAGCACGAGCAGGAGTTCGTTATCGGGGGATACACGGCACCCACAACAGGGGTAGATCGAGAGTTCGGTGCCCTCCTGGTGGGATACTATGATGACGACGGCGCCCTGCACTACGCGGGAAAGGTCGGCACAGGATACACCCACGCCACACTCGCAACGCTCGGCAGCATGCTCACGTCGCTGGTCCAGAAAGCGGCGCCGTTCGTCGATGTGCCTGCGGGGCAGCTCGCGCGCTCGATTTGGGTGAAGCCCAGGCTCGTGGCCCAGGTGAAGTACAACGAAATCACCAGGAGCGGGGTCCTGCGCCAGCCCAGCTACCTTGGTCTTCGCCATGACAAGCGCGCGCGCGACGTGCGGCTCGAGGCCGACACCGCTGCTTCAGCCATCCTCGATGCGCTGAACTGCGGATCCTGAGTAGGGCCCGACAGCGCTACTTCGTGGTTGCTGCCGCCTTGAACCGGGTGCGAATCAGCAGGAGTTCGTCGCTCGTTTCGTGATTCTTCTTGATGGCGTCCTCGAGCAGCTTCATGATCGCGTGGTTGTCGTCGACCGCGGCCGGTGTCCCGCTCAACCGCGTGTTGAAACCGAAGTGTTCGCCTGGTACCAGCACGAGTTCATTGGGGAGGACCACGTCGCTGGTTCCATCCGCGATGCGGACAGCAACGAATTTCTTGCCGGCTTTCTCCATGAAGCTGACACGGATGCCGTCAGTGCCGTCGGGCCATGATGGGTACGCGTGGGATTGGCCGTCGCTTCCCTCGAAGGTGGTCGATGCGGGGGTGAGGCTGCGGCGATTGCGTTCGAAGCCACCGACGTACATGAGTGCGTGATGCATGATCGCGGGAGATGAGGAGGAGTGCATGGACACGGCCTGCGCGCTATCCGCAATACTACGCTCACCGCCGGGCGCGTGATAGGATGGCACGTACTCGAGGGATTTCCGGAAAGGCGAATGCATTCAGGGCGGACCTACTTGCGGCCCAAAAACCTCTCCACTTCGGGCCACACGATTTCCGGCCGTTCGAGGTAGGTGAAGTGCGCGGCGCGCGGCACTCTTACCAGCCGCGCGTTGGGCAGTGACGTCACCCACTCCTCGATGAGGTCCATGGGGATGGATTCCTGTTCGCCATGCACGATGAGTGTGGGCGCTGGCACGTGCCTCAAGTCGGCGCGGATGTCCCAATCGCCATACGACGCCATCACTACGCGATTTGTGGTCGACAGGCCGTAGGTGATGGCGGCCGGAGTCGCCGCGCAGAAATCCGATCGGATCATGGAGGTGGTGCGATCTGGCTCCGCCAGGCGGGGACGTACGGCCTCGGCCCAGTATTCCCGACAGGCCTTCCGCTGATCCTGCGTCGTGTCATTCATCCGGCGGTTGGCCTCGGCCATCCGCCGGCGCGACGATGAATCGATCCGCGTGGCGAAGCTCTGGCCAAAGCGCGTCCAGAAGGTACCTCGCCGGGGAGGGACGGGTCCGAAGAACACCATGCGGCGCACGCGCTCCGGATGGCGTATCGCATACGTGGAGGCGAGCAGGGGCCCGTAGGAGTGCGCCACCAGTGTCATACGCGCAAGACCGAAGTGTTCGCGCACGGTCTCGAGATCGGCCACCTGCTGCGCTGCGTTCAGCCGACTGGTGTCCCGCGGCAGCGTGGATCCGCCCGTGCCACGCTGATCGTAGAAAATCACGACGTGGCGACGTGCGAGGGGTGCGAAATCGTTGAGGATGCTCTCGAGATCGACGCCGGGCCCTCCATGGAGTGCGACGAGGGTATCGCGTCCTGCGCCGACGATCCTGAAGTGCAACCGAGCCGAGTCCGCCGTGCTGACGTAGCCTTCGCGTGCGCTGGTATGCTGGGCGTGCAGGCCTGTGTGGGGAAGGATCATGGCAACGCAAAGCCCGAGCGGCAGATGGCGGACAATGCGTCGAATGGTCAAGGCGTGACCCACGGTTGAATGAAGACTATCGAGCGTGGAATACATAAATAATTATTTATGCGTTTAGTTATCTTACTCGGCTGGCACACGCCTGCGCGAACTTCTCGAGATCGAGCGCACGCCGTGGGCACGAAACGCGGTACTGGGCAATGAGGTTCAGCGCTCCGACATCGCGGGCGTGCTTGGAGGCGGGCGGCGATGATGGGTCGCCCCCTCATAGGAATACGCCAGGCCGATGAGGCGAGGCTCGGACCAGGCTCGACCCAGGAGTTGCACCCCAGCCGGAAGCTGCCCGCGCGTGTATCCCATCGGCACCGTGATGGCTGGAAATCCGGTGCTCGGCGAAAAAAGCTGGCTGTTGTCGCCGTGCGGCGTGTTGAGGTCACCAATCAGCCGGGGCGGGTTGCTCCAGGTTGGATAGACCAGTGCGTCAAGCTTCAACGAATCCATCAGGGCGGTGACGCTCGTGCGGAGCCAGCCACGAAACACGTCGCGACTTGCGCAGCCGGGATTCCTTGCCGGCGGCAGACTATCAGCCTGCGCCGACTCCAGGCGTTGCTGGATGGTGGGATGGAAGCGGCGCGACGCAATGATATCCGCGAGCGTGTGCACTGGCGCGCGATCCCCCTGCCGAGCGAGCCAGTCGTTGATGTCCCACTTGAACTGGTTGCATCCGCCTGCTGTGCGCAGGTGCGCGTCCAGACCCTCTACCGCTACCGGGTCGATGACGGTTGCTCCCTGGCGGCGCATGTCGTCCAGCGCGGCGTTGAACACGCGAACGACTTCGGAGTCCGTGGTGGCGCGGTCATACGCTTGATGCAGCACGCCAATGCGCGCGCCCTTGAGGGCGTTGCGATCGAGGTACGTTGCGTAGTCGGCGGCGCGATGCCCGCGGGAGCGCGCCGTGACCGTATCGACGGGGTCTTCGCCAGCCACCACCTGAAACAGCGCAACAGCGTCAGCCACGGTGCGGGCCATGGGACCGGCAATATCCGAGGCAAGGTTGAGCGGCGCAATTCCCCCTCGACTCGTCAGTCCCATCGTCGACCGTATGCCAACGAGCGACTGGTGCGCCGATGGTCCGCGAATGGAGTTTCCCGTGTCGGTGCCAAGCCCGATCTCGCCGAGATTGGCAGCCACCGCGGCAGCCGATCCGCCGCTCGATCCGGCAGTGACGCGATCAAGCGCGTACGGATTCTTCGTATACCCCGGCAGGATGGAGCTCACGGTTTCATACGGCGTGAACGCGAACTCGGCCAGGTTCGACTTGGCCAGCACGATGGCACCCGCCTCGCGAATCCGATGCACCATGAAGGCGTCCTGCCGGGGCATCATGCCCTGGAGCGACAGGGAGCCAGCGGTGGTGGCGAGATCGGTCGTCTCGAAGTTGTCCTTCACGATCACCGGAATGCAGTGCAGGGGGCCAGTCAGCCCACCGGAGGCGAACCGGCGGTCGAGCGAGTCGGCCACTGCGAGCGCGGCGGGGTTCACGACGATCAGCGCATTGATGGCCGGTCCGCGTTTGTCGTACGCGTCGATGCGCCGGAGGTAGGCCACCACAAGCTGCCGACAGGTCAGCCGGCCCGATCGCATCGCTCCATGTACATCCGCGATCGTCGTTTCCGTGACGTCGAATGCCGTTCGGGAAGGGATCGGAGCCTGGGCGCTCGAGTCAACAGCCATCGCAAGAAGGACTGCTGGCAGCACGATGGTGCGCGAAAGCGTGAAAGTCATGCCAATCATCTATCGAGGAGTCACTGCGGCGGCAAGCGTGAGGTGCACGCGGAGAAGGCTAGAGAGCGTCCCAGAAATTATATAAATTCTTATTTATATCGTCGCTCCGGCACCCGCTCAATTCCACGGGCGGCTCATGAATCCGCGCGCCAGAGCACAAACGGTGCGCTCAGTGGCGTACAACCGAGCTTGTATCGCGCGCGCTGCCCGGCCTCACCGCGATCTTCACGATTCGGTCGAGCAACGGGAATTTTTCGTCCAGGTATCTGTTCGACTCGCCGTACAGCCGCTTCGGATTACCCAGTGGTTCGTCGGCGGCGGGAAACTCCCCGTAGTACGCGTACAGGCTGTCCACGACATCCATACCACGCACTACGCGGCCAAACGGGACAAAGCGCAGGGTGTCGAGTTCCGGATTGTCGCGAAGGTTCACGAAAACGTTCGTGGTGCGGTCGGAGGGCTTGCTTTGCGCGTACGAGAGTGTTCCGCGCGTGTTGTGCTCACGCACGGGTTCTGCCCGGATCCGCTGTCGGCTCCAGGCGCGCGCAATGGACGGATCGCCCGCAATACCGAACTGCGCGATGAAGCCCACGATCACGCGGTAGAACCGGGAATTGTTGTAGTAGCCCGCGCGGGCGAGGTTATAGAACCGGTCCACCCCGGATGGCGCCCATTTTCGGACCAGTTCAAGGGTGAAGGAACCGCGCGACGTTTCCACCTCTGCAGTGACGGTGTCGGGGGCTCGCGTCGACCAGTAGGCATGCGCCGGATTCCGCAACATGGCAGCGGATTGCGCCGGGCTCGGATTCGGGTAGGCAAGCAGAAGCCCTCCCAGGAGGGCAGCCACGCGCAGACGGTGAAACGTCGGGTGCATCGACTGCGTATGGGACGTCATCAGGACAATATCCTTACTTCTCACGAGTCCGGGCAGTATCTCTCAACATGGATCTCTACATGGTCTCACTGGCGACAGGCGCCGTGGGACTCGGCATCATGACGGTTGGCGGACTCTCGCACGGCGGGCATGCCGGCCACGCCGGCCATGCGGGTCATGCGGGTCATGCGGGTCACTCGCATGCCGGACACGCACACGGACCCTCGAGCAGGGAACAAGGGTTCGGGCCCGGTCTGGTGCATACTCCCGGAACGTCAGCCAGCTGGCGGTGGGCGTCGCTCCTGTCGCCACGTCTTCTCTTTTCGTTGATGATCGGTTTCGGTGCCGGCGGAATCGCCGCCGCGCCCCTTGGTGAACCCTGGCAGCTGGGCGCGGCGTTCGCCGCCGCTGCCGTGTTCGAGACGCTGTTCGTGGGTCCGCTCTGGCGCTTTCTCTTCCGCTTCGAGTCGCGCGCGGCCGCCACACTCGAGAGCGCGATCGAGGACGAGGGACGCGCCGTGACAGGATTCGACCTGCATGGCAACGGGCTCGTGGCGGTGGATGTCGATGGGCAGGTGATTCAACTTCTCGCCACGCTCGCGGCGGATGAACGCGCGCGCGGAATCCGGATCCACTCCGGCGACCGGGTACGCATTGCCGAGGTGGACGCGGCACGTGGCCGGTGCACGGTAACAGCGCCAACGCGCTGACCTACTTTCCCCAGATATTCTCATGAATACCCTTGTCGTGGCAGGCGCAGTCGTCGTGGCGGTGTTCCTCGTGCTGCCCGTCATCGTGGCCTCGTTTCTTCGCAACGTGGAGGCCGGCACCATTCGGCTGGTGAGTTGGCTGGCCGGCGGTACCGTCATCTATCGAGGTCCCGGCAAGTCGAAGGAAATCCCGTTGCTCACCACGGGCACCACTATCTCGAGCAAGGTGATCAACGTCGACCTCGACATCACCGACCAGACCGCGGATCTCGACGAAGGCGGTACCCCGCAGCCCATCAAGGTACGCGTGCTGGCCAGTGCCATCGTGTCGGTCGGTGACACCGACGTACTCATCAAGACGGCGGCCAACCGGTTCTTCGCCAAGCCCGAAGCGGACCAGGTGAACACGCTCACCGACCTGCTCTCCAGTTCCGCGCGCAGAGCCATCAACCTCCTCACGCATGACCAGCTGTTCTCGGCGCGCACCGCCCCGCG
>JAYVNZ010000442.1:0-2590 GCA_043758185.1 Gemmatimonadaceae bacterium
GATGCCTGCGTGAAGTACCAGTCGCGGTTGAGGTTGATGACGTTCTGGAAGATGCGCACGGAGCCGTTGAGGATTTCGCCGGTGCGCGGGTCGCTGACGTGCGGGCCCACGGCGTTCTCCGTAGTGCTGGGCAGCCAGCGGATGACCGTGTGGCGAATGTCTTCCGGCGACCAGTCGGGATCGTTGGACGGTGCATCCATGGCGACGATGCCGTCCTTGAAGCCGGCGGCCTCGAAGGCGGGCTTCCAGTCGTCGATGGCCTTGCGGACCCAGGGCTTCCACTGCGCGGGCGTGTTGGGATCCACGTAGTAGACGATGGGCTTCTTCGGTGTGCAGAGGCCACTCGCATCGGCGGGACCGGCACACTCCAGACGGTACTTGGTGATGTACTGGCGGCGTGCGGCTCGGCTGTCGGCGCCGAAGTCCACGTAGCGCTCGGAAAAGAAGCCGACGCGTTCGTCGAAGCGGCGCGGCATCATGGGCTGCTGCGGAAGCCGGACGATGCTCCAGTGTGCGAGCACGCTCTGCGCGGGGCGCGGGGCGCCGCCGGGTGCCTGGGGAGCGCCGCCGGCGGGCGTCGTGGTGCCGGTCTGCGTGGCTTCGACTTCCACGTTTTCAGGGAAGGCAACGACACGCTCGATGAACGAGCGCGTGGGGTCGACCTGTCCACGGATGGCGCTGATTTCGGGAATGGAGGTGGTGAACAGGCGCGTCACGTCGATGACAGCGGCGCTGTCGGGGCCGTAGGTGTCAACGTTGAAGATGGCGACGATTGGCGCGTAGTTGGACGCGACCACTGCGCGATACACTGGCAGCGACGTGTCAGCCGTGATGGCGTAGGACGGGGCGCGGAGGACGACACGATTGCCGACGCGTTCCCAGCGTGCCGCGGATTCTGAAAACTGGTCGCCGCCGTAGTTGCCGAAGCCGCCGCCGGGGAGGTTGGGATCGGCCGCTGCCGCGCGTGCATACCGGCCAACGATGAGCTCGTCCGTGTTCAACTCCCTGGCGGGAATCTCGAAGTAGAGCTTGTCGCCCACCCGGTGGGTTGAAAACAGTCCTCGGCGCGTCTTCGCTTCGCTGGTGATGACGCGCGAGTAGGGACGGGGCGCGGTGGCTGCTGGTCCGCCGGCGCCACCGAGCGCACGGCCCGCGGTGTCCTGCGGGGCGGCATCGGGCGATCCGCCTTGCGGAAGGCCGTTCGCTGATCGCGCGCCGGCAGGGGCCTGGCGCGGTGCGGGGGCGGGTGCTGCCTGCGGCTGGGAGCCACACGCAGCAATCGCAGCCGCGGCTGCGATCGGGAGAAGACTGATCTTCATGATATGTGTTGGATGTGAGCGATGCGCGTCCATGGATGACGCACAGCGGATGCAGAACGCTGGACTGCGCGCGTCAGTTCACAGCGTGACGTCGCCACCTGGATCGCGCTTGGCCGAGTCTTTCATTGCCTGCGCAGTGGTTGCCGCGGATTTCTTCAGGGCGGCTGCCGTGGCGGCGTGGTCGATGGTGATGCTGGCAGGCACCTTACCGGCGGCATCCGAGAACGTGACGCGGAGCAGCTGCCCTTCTTTCGCCCCGGCGGGAAGGAGCGACGCCGGAACCGTCAACATCCGGCCGCCATCTTCCTCTATTCGCGCCACGCTTTCCTCGATGCTGTCGATCGACCAGCTGTGCCCGGTATCTCCACTCATGATGCTGCTGTGCCTCGACGCAGGGGTGGGTCACTGGTGTCGCTCAGATGGCCAGCCAGTTCGGATACCTGGAGGCCACGTGCACGAGTGTCTACCGGTTGGACGCTTGCGAGTTCCGTGCGATCGGCCGCAGCACCGAGTTCCTTCATGCGGCGCGCAGTCACGAACACGCGTGACTCGAGCGTACCCACGGCCCTGTTGTAGCTGGTGACCGCGCGGTCGAGACTGGCGCCCAGTTCCGAGAAGTGATCACCCAGCGTGGCGAGGCGTTCGTAGAGGGTGGTGCCGAGCGTGCTGATCTCTCGGGCGCTGTCGGCCATTCGTGCTTCCCGCCAGCCGAATGCCACGGACTTGAGGAGTGCGATGAGCGTGGTGGGGGTGGCGAGAATGACGCCGCGTGCTGCGCTGTCGTCCAGCAGTGCGCCGTCGTGCTCGAGTGCGGCCGAGAAGAAGGCTTCGCCCGGGAGGAAGAGGACGACGAATTCCGGAGTGGTGCCGGGACCGAGTTGCTCCCAGTATGCCTTGCGTGCGAGTGCGTCGACGTGGGTGCGCAGCTGTGCGGCGTGAGCGCGAAGCAGGGTGGTCCGTTGCCGGTCGTCTGACGCTGTAGAGGCGTCAAGATACGCTGATAGTGGCGCCTTCGCATCCACAATTACCGATCGTCCGCCGGGCAGTCGCACCACAAGGTCGGGCCTTAGACGTCGTATTTCGCCGTCCGTATGCTCCGCAACCGTCGCGACCTGCGTGTCGAAATCACAGTGCTCGGCCATGCCAGCCAGCTCCACGACACGACGGAGCTGCACTTCGCCCCACCGGCCACGCACGTGTGGCGTGCGGAGGGCGGTGGACAATTGGTGCGCCTGCTCTCGCAGCCCCTCGCTTGCGGCCGCCACGATGTG
>JAYVNZ010000443.1:0-3337 GCA_043758185.1 Gemmatimonadaceae bacterium
GCGTCGCCCTGCCCGATATCGAGCACGCGAACCACGAGTTCGTGCGGCGAGCGAGCAGGCTGGGTGTCTCTCGTGACAGGAGCGGGCGGACGAGCTGGCTCGACGTCGGGAGGTGCGCGGCGCGCGGGAGGTGTCTGCCCCTCACTCGACCCACTTGACTGGGAGGGACGATGCTCGATGGGCCGCCCTCGCGGCGGAACGCTCCATTCAACCGAATCTGCCGTCACGCCGGATGGAGTGCGGAGCACCACCCAGTCGCCTGAGTTGCCGAGCACGATTCCCGTATAGACGAGATCGACGTGCATGCCGCCGTTCGACGTCGAATCATCATTGCGGCCCAGCACGACCGTCTCGCCAGGCGGAACCACCAGCGAGCGCGCAATGGTGAATCCCGGGTCGCGCGCAGAGCGGAGCTGCCACCCTCGCAGGTCCGTGACGTCGCTGCCGAGGTTGGCGAGTTCGATCCATTCGCCGTGGTCGTCCGGCACCAGGCTCGGGTCCGCCATCACGCGCGAGATGATGATGTCGCTACCAGAGAGCGACGGTTGGCGCAGGCTCCGCAATACGGCGGCGCGCGAGTCGCTGCACGCCGCGATGCTGAAGACCGTGGCGCACAGCGCGGCCAATACACGTGGTGAAGTCACCGTCGAAGGGTGAGCCGCGTGCGTACCTCGGGCAAGGCATTTCCACCGCATCGTGTCGTCGAATTCGCGCAGTGGCATGCGGCGCACGCCGGCCCGGCTGGCGCGCTCTGGTCGAGCGAGCGGCACAAATTTGCCGACCTTCAGGGAGAGGACGCTACTCCGGCGTCCAGCTTCCCTTCGCCTTCAGCGCATCGTACATCGCATCCGGCGCAAGATCGAGCTCACCCGGCCACGTCACGGCGCCGAGAACTACCTCCACCTGCGCGAAGACTCCTGGGTCCCGCAATGCCGCGAACACATCTGGCTCCGTGCCGAATATGAGTTTCGACATGTCCACTCGGCCGCTCGTTCCATCAGCGAACGCGACCCAGAGGCTGTAACCGGTCTGCGCTCGCACGGTTACCACCCGCCACGGTACAGAACTCACACGAGCGGCGGGATCTTCTTCGGCGTCTGTTTCGTTGCGCACAAATCCCAGTCCTGAAGCAGTTCTTCGCGGTGAAGGAAGGCCCATTCCAAGATCATGGCAAGAGCACGGCGAGGCAATGCCCCGCGCACCACGGTCGGTGTACGAATGTCAATGGAAGCCTCGTCATCGGCGTAGATGGCGTGAAAGTGTGGCGGGGCGTGATGAAGCCAGAACATCCGTATGACGACGCCGTAGAAGGCGCTGATTGTAGGCATGCGGCAACGCTACGACTGAGCCTTTCGAACACATCACCCAAACGACTCCACGTCCATCAAAAGCCCGCAGCGCTGGACTTCTACGCAAGTATGTCGGATGCTTCCCGTACCCCCAACCTCCACGGCCATGCCATCACGTCGCAGCTTCGTGCACTCCCTCGTCGGCGCCGGCATCGCTGCGCCAGTGATGCGTGGTGACGCCTTTCGCCGCCTACTGCGTGCCGACGAGGTGGCGGGAGCCGCAACGCCGGTCGCGATTGCGGACGACGAGTCGTACTGGGGCGAGATCCAGCGCGCGTTCGACCTCGACCGCACGATGATCAACCTGAACAACGGCGGATGCAGCCCCACGCCGACGCATGTGCTGGAGCAGATGATCCGCGACCTGCGGTTCACCAACGAACTGCCCACGGAACACATGTGGCGCGTGCTCGAGCCGCGCATCGAGTCAGTCCGGCGCGACCTGGCGAGGGACTTCGGCTGCGACCCGGAGGAAATGGCCATCACCCGCAATGCGTCGGAGGCCAACGAGACGATGATCTTCGGCATTGACCTCAAGGCCGGCGACGAAGTGATCATGACGACGCAGAACTACCCGCGCATGCAGAATGCGTGGCGGCAGCGCGAGCGACGTGAGGGCATCGTGCTCAAGCGAGTGAAGGTCGAGACGCCGGTGACGAGCACGGCATCGTACGTCGAGCATATTGCCGCCGCGATCACGCCGCGGACGAAGGTGATCGAGGTGATGCACATCAGCTTCCAGACCGGCTACATCGCGCCGGTGCGCGAGATCGTCGACCTCGCGAAGCCGAAGGGCATCCAGGTATTCGTGGACGGCGCGCACGCGTTTGCGCACTTCCCATTCACGCGCGACGACCTGGGCGCGGACTACTACGGCACCAGCCTGCACAAGTGGATGCACGCACCCATCGGCACCGGTTTCCTCTACGTGAGGAAGGACAAGATCAAGTCACTGTGGCCGCTGATGGCCGGCGGGGTGGAGCAGGAGGGCGACATCCGGAAGTACGAGGAGATCGGCACGCATCCGGCCGCCAATCACAATGCCATTTCGGTAGCCATCGCCTTCAACCGCGGCATCGGGCCCGACCGCAAGATTGCCCGGCTGCGCTACCTGCGAGACCGATGGGCGAAGCAGTTACTCGCAGCGAGCGACAGGGTGAAGATGATCACCGAGATCGGCCCCACGAAGTCGGGCGCCATCGGCGTCGTGGCCATCGATGGCATGGACCTGGGCAAGCTGGGTGGATGGCTGTTGAGCCAGCACCGCATCGTCACCACGCCCATGGTGACGGATGAGTTCAACGGCGTGCGGGTGACGCCGAGTGTCTACACGACGGTGGACGAGGTCGATCTCTTTGCGGATCGGGTGATCACGGCGATCAAGCAGGGCCTGGCTTAGGTTGTAATGAGCGAAGCGATAGAGTGACAACCTTGTCGTCCTGAGTGCAGCGAAGGACCTGCTCTTGTCGATCGCCCGGCGAAAAAGCAGGTCCTTCGCTGCGCTCAGGACGACACTATTACTTCGCCTTGGCGTAGGAATCCCGCAACGTCACCGTCCTGTTGAACACCGGCCGCTCCGCCGTGGAGTCCACATCCTTCACGAAATAGCCCGTCCGCTCGAACTGATACCGCGACACCAGCGAATCCCCGGCGAGGCTGGGCTCCACCTTTGCGCCGTCCACGATCACCAGCGACGCCGGGTTCAGGTAGGTCGTGAAGTCCTCGTCGCCCGCGTCCGGATCCGGCACGGTGAACAACCTGTCATAGAGCCGCACCTCGGTATCCACGCCCTTCGCCACGGACACCCAGTGAATAGTGCCCTGCACGCGACGCCCGTCGGGCGCATCGCCGCCGCGCGTGGCCGGATCATACGTGCAGTGGATCTCCACGATCTCGCCCGCGTCGTTCTTCACCACGCTCTGGCAGGTAATGAGGTACGCGTAGCGTAACCGCACCTCGCGCCCGGGTGTGAGGCGAAAGAATTTCTT
>JAYVNZ010000444.1:0-8721 GCA_043758185.1 Gemmatimonadaceae bacterium
CGCGATGCACGCGCACTGGCGCGTTGCCGCATCGCCTGCGTGGGTCGCGCGACGAGCGACGCGCTGCTTGCGCATGGCCTCGCGGCGGATGTGGTGCCCGAGCGGTTCGTTGCGGAAGGGGTGCTGGAGGCGATGGCGGCGCGGAGCGACGTGAGGGGCACGCGCGTGCTGTACCTTGCCGCCATCAATGCGCGCGACGTGCTGCCGAACGGGTTGCGCGCACTCGACTGCGACGTGCGCGTGGTGACGCTCTATCGCAGCGTGAGCGACGGAGCGGGCGCAGAGGCGTTGCGTGACCGGCTCACGGAGGGTGGCCTGGACGCTGTGATCTTTGCGTCGGCGTCTGCCGTGCGCGGCTATGCGGACATCGTGGGCGATGACCTGGCCCGCTCCGTACCGGCGGTGTCCATCGGTCCGGTGACAAGCGCCGCCATCGAGGAGGCCGGCATCTTCCTGGGTGCGGAGTCCGAGGAAGCGTCGGTGAGTGGGTTGGCGGACGCGACGCGACGTTACGTACTGGGAGCGGGCCGGTGACGGTCATCCGCATCGGCACACGCACCAGCGAGCTGGCGCTGCGCCAGGCGCGCATGGTGCAGGCCGCGCTCACCGCGCAGGGACTCGAGAGCGAACTCGTGGCGTACAAGACAGTGGGCGACAAGCGGCTGGATGAGCCGCTGTCGTCCATCGGCGCAAAGGGGCTGTTCACGAAGGAGCTGGAAACGGGACTCATGAAGGGCAAGATCGACGTCGCCGTGCATTCGTTGAAGGACCTGCCCACCGAGTCACCCGAGGGGCTGGTGGTTGCCGCGGTGCTCGAGCGCGAGGACCCCCGCGACGCGCTGGTGGTGAACGGGCGCATCCTTGCCGAGTCGCTCGATGACCTGCCGCCTGGCTCTCGCGTGGGCACGTCCAGCCTTCGACGGCGCGCGCAACTGCTCTCCGCCCGCCCCGATCTCGAAGTGGCGGAACTGCGCGGCAACGTACCCACTCGGCTCAAGAAGGTTGATGAAGGCCGCGTGCATGCGGCCATCCTGGCCGCTGCGGGATTGCACCGGCTCGGAGCCAGGCAGCACATCAAGGCGTACCTGGATGCACCGGGGTGGCTGCCCGCCGCAGGACAGGGCGCCATCGCAGTGCAGACACGCGCCAGCGACGACACGATTCGCGCGCTCGCGGAAGCCATGAACCACGCGCCCACGATGCGCGCCGTGCGCGCCGAGCGGGCGTTCCTGGCCGCGCTGGAGGGTGGGTGCCAGGTGCCGATTGGCGCGCTGGCGATTCAGGATGGCGACGAGGCAATGCTGCACGGCATGATTGCCGACATCGATGGACGGAGAGTGGTACGAGGGTCGATCATGCTGGACTTGGCCGATCCGGAGTTGAGCGGCATCCGGCTGGCGAATCAACTGCGCGGCCAAGGCGCGAGTGACATTCTCGAGGGACTGCGCCGGGCGAATCACGTTCCGTCGCCGCAGCCCGAGTAACTCACAACGAAACGCATTCATGCCTTCCTTTCCGGAATACCGTCCGCGGCGATTGCGGCGTACCGCGGCGCTGCGAAATCTCGTGCGCGAGACGCTGCTCGCCCCCTCGCAATTGGTGCTGCCGTTGTTCGTGCGGCCCGGCACCGGCGTACGACAGGCCGTGCGCTCCATGCCGGGTGTGGCCCAGACGTCCGTGGACGAACTGCTTGTGGATGCGCGTGACGCTGCGGCACTGGGCATTGGCGGCGTGCTGCTATTCGGCATTCCGGCAAGCAAGGACGCCCAGGGTTCTGGCGCGTGGGATGACGAGGGTCCGGTCGCACAGGCGGTACGCGCACTCAAGCGCGAGGTGCCGGGACTCGTCGTCATCACTGACGTGTGCATGTGTGAGTACACGGATCACGGGCACTGTGGCATCCTGCGCGCAGGCGAGGTGGACAACGATGCCACGCTCGACCTCCTGGTGAAGGAGTCGCTGGCCCACGCGCGCGCTGGCGCGGACGTCGTTGCGCCGAGTGACATGATGGATGGCCGCGTGGGTGCGATTCGTCGTGCGCTGGATGCCGATGGCTTTCAGGACACGGCGATCCTGAGCTATGCCGCCAAGTTCGCGAGCGCATTCTACGGGCCCTTTCGTGAGGCGGCGGAGAGTACGCCGCAGTCGGGGGATCGGCGCGGCTATCAGATGGACGCGGCCAACGCGAACGAGGCATTGCGCGAAACGTGGCAGGACATCGAGGAGGGGGCGGACATGGTGATGGTGAAGCCGGCCGGCCCGTTCCTGGATATTGTTGCGCGGGTGAAGCGGGAGACCGGGTATCCGCTGGCGGCGTACCAGGTGAGTGGTGAGTTCGCGATGATTCACGCCGCGGCGGAGCGCGGGTGGATCGACCTCGACCGTGCGATGATGGAGAGCCTGCTCGGCATACGTCGCGCGGGGGCGGACATCATCATCACGTACTTTGCGCGGGAGGCGGCACGACGGCTCGCGCGCTGACGCTCGCTTGACGGGGGACGGGGGACGGGGGACGGCGGACGGGTAGAAATCACCGCCGAATTGCGATGCTCGAGACGACGGCAACGCGGGAAGGTTTTATGGCGAGCCACACGGCAGGCGGCTGGTGCTGTCCCGTCGCGCACCCGGACGCGGATGACACAGGCAGTCGATCGCCGGGTGCGCCTTAGTCCTCCGTCGAGCGAGCGCCAGCGAGTGTGCCGTCCCCTGTCCAGCGAGCGCCAGCGAGCGTGCCTTCCCTGTTAACTTTCCCGCATGCAATACCGCCACTTTCCCAACACGAACCTCCGCGTCAGTGAAATCGGCTTCGGCACGTGGACCGTATCCACCGGCTGGTGGGGCGACAAGACCGACGAGGAAGCCATCGCGATGATGCGGTCTGCGCTCGACACGCACGGTATCACGTTCTTCGACGCGGCTGACGCGTACGGGAACGGTCGCGCCGAGCGCCAGATCGCGGACGCGTTCCGCGGTCGGCGCGACGAGATCGTGATCGGCACCAAGGTCGGCTACGACATCTATGATGAGGTGGCGCTGGCCAGCCGCCGCGGGCAGCAGGAACTGCCCATGCGCACGGACCCGCAGTTCATGCGCATGGCGGTGGAGCGCTGTCTCGAGCGCCTGGAGACCGACTACATCGACGTGCTCCAGATCCACAACGCCAAGATGGAGCATGTGCGCGACCCCGAGCTCTGGGGCACGCTGCGGGACCTCCAGCGCGAAGGAAAGATCCGGACGTGGGGCGCAGCGTTCGGGCCGGCCATTGGCTGGCTGTATGAAGCGGTGGAGCTCATGGAGCGTGAGCCGGACATCAACACCATCCAGATGATCTGGAACGTGCTCGAACAGCATCCGGGGTCGGCAATGATCGAGGCAGCGCGACGTCACGCTCCGAACTGCTGCTTCAACCTGCGCGTGACGCACGCGAGCGGGATGCTGGAGGGCAAGTACACCGTGGACACGGTGTTCCCCGAGAACGATCATCGCAAGCATCGTCCGCGCGCGTGGCTCGTCAACGGCGTGGAGAAGGTGAAGACGCTCGACTTCCTCACCAGCGCGCAGGTGACGCTGGGCCAGGCGTCGCTCAAGTGGCTGCTCGCCGAGCCGCTTGTTGTCACGGCGCTGCCGAACGTCTACGACGAGGAGCAGTTGGCGGAGTTTGCCGCAGCAAGCGATCTTGCCGACCTTACAGCCGATCAGCTCGCGCAGGTGCAGGCGCTGGACGTGGTGAACTTCGGCGTGCACGAGGAGCCGATGAAGTACAAGGGCGCCATGACGCGAGACAGTGGCGCCAACGTCGACCTCCAGGATGCACGCAATCCCATTTCACGGCCGGCCCACTCGGCCCACATGAGCACCTGATGCTGAACCTCTGGCACGACCTTCCCGCGGGCCTGAATGTGCCCGAATGCGTCACGGCCGTCATCGAGATTCCCTCGGGCAGCCGCAACAAGTACGAACTGGACAAGTCGAGCGGCATGCTGAAGCTGGACCGTGTGCTGTTTTCGGCGGTGCATTATCCCGGCGACTACGGGTTCATTCCGCGCACGCTGCACGAGGACAACGATCCGCTCGACGTGCTGGTGCTCGTGAAGCAGGAGACCTTTCCGGGCTGCCAGATCGACGTGCGACCGATTGGCGTGCTGAAGATGCTCGATCGCGGCGAGCCGGACGACAAGATCCTGGGCGTACCGCTGCACGATCCGTTTCAGCAGGAGTACTTCGACATCGCGGACATCTCGCAGCACATGTTGAACGAGGTGGAGCACTTCTTCCGGACGTACAAGGATCTCGAGGGCAAGCGGGTGGAGATCATGGGGTGGGGCAAGAGCGAGGAAGCGTC
The DNA here is from genome assembly GCA_043758185.1 of Gemmatimonadaceae bacterium. Taxonomy (GTDB): domain Bacteria; phylum Gemmatimonadota; class Gemmatimonadetes; order Gemmatimonadales; family Gemmatimonadaceae; genus AG11. Next base: position 4,343 of record JAYVNZ010000444.1, read on the forward strand.
GCGTATCGTGCTCGAGTCCATCGACCGCTACGAGGCCACGTACGGCACCAAGCGGAAGCTGCTGAAGCGCAAGGAGCGCCGGCTGGCGGCAGACGAGGAGTAGCGTTCGGGCGGCCGGTTCGAGGACACCAACTCGAACACCGGCCGTGACCGTCTCTGCCTTTGCACGGCAAAGTACTTGACTACGTGATGCCGGCGGCGCAACATCCCAGCGTGATTGACCACGCCCGGAGATGCCCATGACCACACTCACCCGCCTGCTGTTTCCCCTGCCCGCCATCCGGCGCTCGCCAGCCACACTCTTCACCTGGTGGGAGTCACGACGACCCGCGTACAACGCCATCGTCGGCACTGCGGGCCTCCTCACGCTCGCGACGCTGCAGGTCATCGACTGGCTGCCCCCGCACCTGCTGCGCATCGCGGTGCCATGGCAGGCGGTGGTGCTGTATGGACTCGTGGCCAACGTGTGTTACTCCTGCGGGTTTCTCCTCGAGGTGCTGTGCGAGGGACTCTGGCACGGCGAGGTCGCACCCGTTGGGCCGGCGCTCTTCCGGCAGGGGCTCATCTTCAGCGTAGGCCTGACGCTCCTCCCCATCGTCCCCGCATGGATGGGCTTCGTGTTCGACCTGGTGAAATGGGTGGCATTCCTGCGATGATGCGCTGACGCAACCCGCGCGCATGCCGCCATCGCGCGGGTGCGCGATTTGCGCCCGAGGCCGAGAACCCCGAGCCCCCCGAACATGCCAAAAAAGAAAGCTGCTTCGCCCGCCGCCAAGGCAGCCGCACGCAACACCGCAAGCGCACCTTCGCATCCGGCACCTGGAGCGAATGGCGACGCGCTCGCCGAGAAGGCAGCGGCCACCAATGCGTTGGTGGCGAGCATTCCCTACAACTCCAACACGCCAGGGGAATTCGGTCGCGACAACGCCATCGCACCACCCGAAGGTTTCTCGGCCGCGCCCCCCGCTGCCTCGACAGGAAGCAGCACCCTCACCGAACGCAATGCGTCGGAGAAGACCGGCACGGTGCCGCCGGGCCGAACCAGCCCGCTGACCGCTGCACTCGATCGGGTGCGCACGGACAACACCGGCGCCACGCTCACGACCAACCAGGGCGTCGCGATCGGCGACAACCAGAATTCGCTCAAGGCAGGATTGCGCGGCCCCACGCTCCTGGAGGATTTCATCCTCCGCGAGAAGATCACGCACTTCGACCATGAGCGCATACCCGAACGCATCGTCCACGCGCGGGGCTCCGCCGCACACGGGTTCTTCGAGTGCTACGAGCCGCTCACCGAGGTCACGCGCGCCGCGCCGTTCCGCACTGCGGGCAAGGTGACGCCAGTATTCGTGCGCTTCTCCACCGTGGCCGGCGAACGAGGCTCCGTGGACACGGCGCGCGACGTACGGGGCTTCGCCGTGAAGTTCTACACGGATGAGGGAAACTGGGACCTGGTGGGCAACAATATTCCTGTGTTCTTCATCCAGGACGCGCTGAAGTTTCCCGACCTGGTCCACGCGGTGAAGCCGGAGCCGCACCACGGCATGCCGCAGGCAGCGTCCGCACATGACACGTTCTGGGACTTCATTTCGCTGATGCCCGAGTCCACTCACATGGTGATGTGGGCGATGTCCGATCGCGCGATTCCGCGCAGCTATCGCATGATGCAGGGCTTCGGCGTGCACACGTACCGCATGGTGAACGACGCCGGCGACACGGTGTTCGTGAAGTTCCACTGGCGGCCGAAGCAGGGCACGCACTCACTGGTGTGGGACGAGGCAGCCAAGCTCGCGGGCGCTGACGCAGACTTCCATCGCCGCGACCTGTGGGAGGCAATCGAAGCGGGAGAATATCCCGAATGGGAGATGGGCCTGCAGATCTTCACGGAAGCGCAGGCCGAGTCGTTCAGCTTCGACGTGCTCGATGCCACCAAGCTGATCCCCGAGGAACTGGTGCCGGTCACGCCGGTTGGCCGCATGGTACTCAACAGGAACCCGGACAACTTCTTCGCCGAGACGGAGCAGGTGGCGTTCTGCACGGCGCACGTGGTGCCGGGCATCGACTTCTCGAACGATCCCCTGCTCGCGGGTCGCATCCACTCGTACGTGGACACGCAGATCTCGCGGCTGGGCGGCCCCAACTTTCACGAGATTCCCATCAACGCGCCCCTCGCATCCGTCCACAACAACCAGCGCGATGGCATGCACCGGCAGGCCATTCCGCGCGGGCGCGTGTCGTACGAACCGAATTCGCTGGCGGGCGGATGTCCCTTCCAGGCAGGTGCGAAAGGCTTCGTGTCGTTCCCGGAACCGATCAGGGACGACAAGCTGCGAGGGAAGCCGGAGAAGTTCGCGGACCACTACACGCAGGCCACGCTGTTCTACAACAGCCAGACCGCGTGGGAAAAGGCGCATATCGTGGGCGCCCTTCGCTTCGAGCTCAGCAAGTTGACGGTGCCGGCCATCCGCGAGCGCATGGTGGCGTCGCTGCGCAATGTGGACGAGGACCTCGCCGCGCAGGTGGCCGAGGGACTGGGGCTCGACCTCCCCGACCCGTTGCCGCGGGTGCTCGAGACCCCGGCCACTCCTGAAGTGACGACGTCGCCGGCACTCTCGCTCACCGCGCTCCCGGGCGAGACCGGTGTGCGAACACGACACGTCGCGATTCTCGTCGCCAACGGTGTGCACGGTACGTCGGTGAAGGCACTCCATGCCGCGCTCACTGGCGCGGGCGCCGTGCCGCGCTTCGTTGCCCCGCGAATCGGCAAGGTCGAGACGACGAGTGGCGGAGCCATCGACGCCGATGCATCGATGGAGAATTCCCCGCCCGTGCTGTTCGATGCGCTCATCCTTCCGGACGGCGAGGCCGGCGTCCGTGCGCTTGCGTCCGACGGTCACACGATGGAATTCGTGACCAACCAGTATCGTCACGGCAAGACCATCCTGGCACTGGGCGCGTCGCGAACGCTTCTCGAGAAGGCTGGAATACCGGCCGGCAAGGGCGACAGTCGCGACGCCGGCGTGCTCATGGTGTCGCGCGACGACGCGGACGCGGGCGAGCGCTTCATGGCTGCGCTGGCAATGCACCGGCATCCGGAGCGCGAGAGCGATCCCCCTGTGGTGTAAGGTTACCTCGGCGGGGGAGGGTGAATGCTGCTATGCTTTCGGCACGCTCGCACGCATTCTCCCTCCAACCCGCTGCCGTGCACATCCTCGTCCTGAACGTCGGCTCGTCGTCACTGAAGTTCCAGCTCGTGGATACGGACGGCGACGCGATTGCGGCGGCGCGCGACACGCGCCTTGCGCGCGGCCAGATCGAGCGCATCGGCGGGGAGGCAATCATCACGCTGGCGGCAGGCAACGCGCCAACCACCACGCACAGCGAATCGATCGCGGATCATGCCGGTGCGGTAAGCTATCTCCTCCGATGGCTCACGCAGGCGCGCGAGGGGGACGCCGCCGCAATCACCACCCTGGCCGACATCCGGGCTGTCGGCCATCGCGTGGTGCACGGCGGCGAGCGCTTCAAGGCGTCCACTCTCGTGACCGACGTGGTACGTCGCAAGCTCGACGCGCTCATCGACCTCGCGCCCCTGCACAACTCGCACAACCTGCGCGGTATCGACGCCGCACGCGCTGCACTGGGTGCGGACATTCCACAGGTCGCGGTGTTCGACACCGCCTTTCACCAATCCCTGCCCGAGCAGGCGTATCTCTATGCATTGCCGTACCAGCTCTATCGCCGGTATGGCGTGCGCCGCTACGGCTTTCACGGCACGTCGCATCGCTACGTGGCGTATCGCTACCGCGAGCTCACCGGCACGCCGCGCGACAAGGTGAAGATCATCACGCTTCACCTCGGGAACGGCGCGTCCGCGTGCGCCATCGTTGGCGGAGAATCCGTGGACACCTCCATGGGCTTCACGCCGCTGGAGGGGCTGGTGATGGGCACGCGTTCCGGCGACCTCGACCCGGCCATCCTCGACTTTGTCTCCGTGAAGGAAGGCCTGGTGCTGCGCGACATCGAGACCATGCTCAACAAGCAGTCCGGGCTGCTCGGCATCTCCGGGCTCACAGCGGACATGCGCGAGTTGCTCGCCGAGGAGAAGGAAAATGGCGATCGCCGTGCGCGGCTCGCCGTGGACGTGTTCTGCTACCGCGTCAAGAAGTACCTCGGCGGCTACCTCGCCGCGATGAACGGTGCCGACGCGATCGTGTTTGCTGGCGGCATCGGGGAGAATTCGCCGGAGATCCGCGCACGCATCTGCGCGAACCTCGACTGGCTTGGCATCGCGATCGACGACGGCAAGAACGCCGCTGCCGTGGGCAGCGAAGGCCGCATCGATGCGGAGGGCGCACGCGTGGCGGCGTGGGTGATTC
>JAYVNZ010000445.1:0-2646 GCA_043758185.1 Gemmatimonadaceae bacterium
GGCACGCGTGGCGATTCCTATACGCTACGCCCATTCAAGAAGGGACCGTTCGTGCTGGCGATTGCGGCGAAGGCGCCCGTGGTACCCGTGGTTGTTTACGGGGCGCGTGATGTGATGAGAAAAGGCTCCTGGTCCGTGCGGCGTGGGGTCGTGCATGTGCACTTCCTGGCGCCTGTGGAAACGGGCGGCTACGACTACGACCACCGTCACGAGCTGATGCGCCTTGTATGGCGCCGCATCGCGGATACGCTCTCGGCCACGTATGGCGTGGGATCGCTCGGCGATGCCGTGGAGCCGAAGGGTGTGGAGGGGGCCGCGTAGTTCCAGATTGTTACGCGAAAGCGATCTTGATATTCGTGATGGAGCAGCAGGGGGCTTGCAACTGGCGATTGTGGCGGACGCGCGAAACATTGTAGCGACCACGCTGGCGAATGTGTGTTGGACAGCAATGAAATCTTCACGTAGATTGCGTCATGTCACTTACATTCACGGCTGTATACCGCCAGGTCCCGGAAGGCTACATCGGTTTCGTTGAGGAGCTTCCGGGTGCGAACACCCAAGGCGCGACGCTCGAGGAGGTACGCGTTAATTTGCGGGAAGCCGTCGAACTCACTCTCGACGCCAACCGGGCACTGTCTGAAGAGGATCTGCAGGGTGCCGACGTCATTCGCGAACCGTTCCGCCTCACGGCGTGAAACGGGTCGATCTCGTCCGCCATCTTGAGCAACACGGCTGCCGTCTTCTTCGCGAAGGTGGCAGCCATTCCGTTTTCCTGAACGCAATCACCCGGAAGACGTCTACAGTCCCGCGGCATCGCGAGGAGAACGACTTTCTCGCGCGAAAGATCTGTCGAGATCTGGAAGTCCCGCAGCTGTAGGTCGAGATCACGCGCACTGGCAGTCCCAGGTGCGCTGCGTTTGTTGCAGCAGGGGGCACCGGCGCCAGAGCTCAGCTTCTCGCGATTATACTCTTCCGCGCGACGACAGTCTCCTTTCGTGCCCCTCAATTCGCTAGATTTCCCGCGAGCATTCACCCCTCCCCGATACCTGCCCAATGCCCGCCATCATCACCGACATCTACGCTCGCGAAATCCTCGACAGCCGGGGCAATCCCACCGTCGAAGCCGACGTCATTCTCGACAGTGGCGTGATGGGCCGGGCGGCCGTGCCGAGTGGCGCGAGCACCGGCGAGCATGAGGCGGTGGAGCTGCGCGACAACGACGCCAAGCGCTACGGAGGCAAGGGCGTGCTGCTCGCCGTGCAGAATATCGAGGAGACCATTGCTCCTGCGCTCGCCGGTGCGGATCCCACGGACCAGATGGGCATCGACGCCGCGCTCATCGAGATGGATGGCACGCCCAACAAGTCCAACCTGGGTGCCAACGCCATTCTTGCCGTGTCCATGGCGTGTGCACGCGCCGCGGCGACCGAGCTGGGGCTTCCGTTGTGGCGCTACCTGGGCGGCCCGCTCACGCGCGTGATGCCGGTGCCCATGATGAACATCCTCAACGGCGGCGCGCACTCCACCAACACGGTGGACTTCCAGGAATACATGATCATTCCTGTTGGCGCGGAGTCGTTCGGCGAGGGCGTGCGCATGGGTGCCGAGGTGTTTCATGCGCTCAAGAAGGTGCTCGTGAAGCGCAAGCTCAGCACCGGCGTCGGCGACGAAGGCGGCTTTGCACCGGACCTCAAGAGCGATGAGGAGGCCATCACCGTGGTGCTCGAGGCCATCGAGGCCGCGGGATTCACACCGGGCCAGGACATCGCCCTCGCACTGGACTGCGCCGCGAGCGAGCTGCACAAGGACGGCAAGTACACGTTCAAGAAGAGCGGCGCCGGCACGCGCGACGCGGCCGGCATGGTGGAGCTGTACACCAAGTGGATCGACACCTATCCCATCGTGTCCATCGAGGACGGGCTGAGCGAGGATGACTGGGACGGCTGGAAGCTGCTCACGGATGCCATTGGTGACCGGTGCCAGCTTGTGGGCGACGACATCTTCGTCACCAACACCGAGCGTCTCGCGCGCGGCATCGAGGGTGGCGTCGCCAACTCGATCCTCATCAAGGTCAACCAGATCGGTACGCTCACCGAGACGCTCGAGGCCATCGAGATGGCGCGCAGCGCGGGCTACCTGTCCATCATTTCGCATCGGTCCGGCGAGACGGAAGACACGTTCATCGCGGACCTCGCGGTGGGCACCGGCGCCGGCCAGATCAAGACCGGTTCGGCCTCGCGCACCGATCGCGTGGCGAAGTACAACCAGCTCCTGCGCATCGAACAGCAGCTCGGCAGTGCCGCGGAGTTTCCGGGCGGCACCATCTACGGACTATGAGTCGCACCCGCGCGCACTCCACGTGGTGCTCGGCGCTGCTCCTCGCAGCGCTCTGCGGCACTGGGCAAACATTGCGCGCGCAGGCGTCGCCGGCCCCCACGCCGCCGACCGCCGAGCAGCTTGCCGCCCGCCGGCAGCAGAGAGCTGACAGCATGCTGCACAACGACTGGGCCAACTTCGAGCGGTACCGCGCGGCCAACGCGGCGTTGCCGGCGCCCGCGCCGGGCGAAGCGCGCGTCGTCTTCATGGGCAACTCCATCACCGATGGCTGGGCGCGGCTTTTTCCGGCCGAGTTTCCGGGCAAGCCCT
>JAYVNZ010000446.1:0-2790 GCA_043758185.1 Gemmatimonadaceae bacterium
GAAGAGGTCGTCCACCATCTTCAGCGCGCCGGCGTGGTGCATGATCATGAGGCGGAGGTACGCGCGGTCGAAGTCCACGCCCCGGGCCGCATCGAGCTCGGCGAGTTGTGCGGTCGTCAGCATGCCCGACATCGTCATGTGATGCCAAGACGACGTATCGGGTGCGAACTGGCCGTTGCGCTCGAGCCAGCTCTGCATGATGCGAATCTCCGGCACCTGCGACTGGTCGATCTTGTTCGAGAGCTTCAACACCTGCGGATTGGCGCCGTGGGACTCGGCCATGCGTGACATGACGATGGCCTGCGAGTGGTGCGCAATCATTCCCTGCATGAACTCGACGTCGGCCCTGGTATACGGGGCATCCTTCGGGATCACGATCTCATGACCCATGTCCATCCCGCTCATCTTCATTCCCGCCATGCTGCCACCCTGCGCGGTGGCGAGCGATGGGCCGCCGAGCATCACAATCGAGACTACGAGCGCACGGGAAACGCGTCTGGTCTTCACGAGGACTCCTTCAGTCAACCTGCTCGAAAAGCGAGAGTGAATCGGCTCCGCGCAACAGAACATACCACGAGGGTCATGGCGACGCTCATCCCGGAGCGATAGTCGGCACCCGTTTATCAGGGATGCCGCCGCAAGCACCAACGAGAAGCGTCATATCAACACTCCTCCTCGTTTGCCGAGTAGTGGAAACAACTGCCATGGAACTGCCGGCTCAAGGTATGAAAAAATATCCACGGAGCCCATGAGTGTGAGATGGCGCTTCGCAGCGATACAACAGCGTCCCACAATAGCTGTTCTTGCTGAAACGCGCTGCTGAAGCAAGCAATGCCGAGGTGCGGCCGGGTTCGTGCAAAGTCAGCTCCTCCGACGACCAGCACCCACGTGGCGTGAGCCACAAGCCACTGCCTGCTTCGTGGCGTGTTGCAAACCCTCAGAGAGCTAGTATGCCACAGAGTCCACACGTGGAGCGCCACTTTACCGCAGGAGAAACAGTACGCGACGTCGTGATCGGCATGTCCGATGGCCTAACGGTTCCGTTCGCACTCGCCGCCGGCCTCTCGGGAGCCGTCGCATCGTCACGGATTGTTGTGACGGCCGGCCTGGCCGAAGTCGCAGCGGGGTCCATCGCCATGGGGCTCGGCGGCTATCTCGCTGCGCGAAGCGATGCGGAACACTATGCGAGCGAGCTTGCTCGGGAGGAACGAGAAATAATTGATGTTCCTGACATGGAGGCACGGGAGGTCAGCGAGTTGCTCGAGTCCTATGGTGTTGAAGCAAGCGACGCCGCGAAAGTGGTGGCGGCACTGCGCCGGACCCCTACCAAGTGGCGCGACTTCATGATGCGGTTCGAGCTTGGCCTCGAAGAGCCGGACCCTCGCCGCGCGCTCCGGAGCGCACTGACGATCGCGGTGTCGTATGTCGTGGGCGGGCTCATTCCACTCTCACCGTATTTCGTGATGCCCACCGTGGGCGAGGCGCTCCGGATCTCGGTGGCGTTCACGTTGCTCGCGCTACTTGTCTTCGGCTATGTGAAAGGACGCTTTTCCGGTGCGCCGCCAGTCCGAAGTGCCTTTCAGACCGTGCTCATCGGTGGGCTGGCGGCGGCCGCGGCCTTTGCCATCGCGAAGACTATTTCATGATCGCGCCGTCAACCGCAGGCGCGTGACAATGGCGGCCATCTCGCGATGGCCGCCATTGCCTGTAGCAGTGGCTAGTGAGCAGCACGCTTCGCGGCACGCCGAGCCTTCTTGTTCTTGTGGTGCTGCACTTCGGCGCCGACTGCGGCGCCCGCGACAGCACCCACCGGTCCGCCAACAACAGCGCCAGCCGCTGCGCCGACTGCCGCCCCCTTGGCCTTGCTGTGGTGCTTCGGCGCCGATGTCGTTGCCTGCGCGCTCGCCGACGTGGCCCCAATCACGACGATTGCCAACGTAGCGAAAGCAGACAAAACGGTGCGGCGAGGGACAAACAGAAAGTGGCGGGTCACGGCAAAGTCTCCGGGAAAGATGAATGTGCCACAGCAATGCTCGTGGCAGCCGTCGTGTACCGCAACTGTCCTGCCGCGAAGAAAACGGCCGAAGGAATGCTCGTTGCCCAGGGAGGTGTTGTCCCCGTGTATCACCGGTGATACACTCGGAAAATGGACAACGTCACCGTCAGGGGTATTCGAACGGGTGGCCGCATCGCTCCGGGCGCGAGTCCGCGGCCTATTTCTTCGCAGACCAGATGCGCCGGCCCTTCGCTATCGATTCCATCGTTCTCCGGCTCGCAACGGAGGTCGTGACTTCAGCCACGATGTCGCGCGATGCATCGGCAAACTCGTCGTCGCGCTTGATCAGGAGCCACTGCGGGCGCTCCGGCCGATTCATGCGGCGCAACAGGAATGCGCCACGCAGCCGCTTGCCATGCAACGTGATCTTGAGGTCGCCGCGCGTGAGTCCCTCGCGCAGGGAGTCCACTCCCTCGCCATCCTGCGCTTCATAGGTTCCACGATCCCAGAGCATGACAGTGCCACCGCCATACTCTCCTTCCGGAATTGTTCCCTCGAAGGTGTTGTAGGCAATCGGGTGGTCCTCCACTTCCATCGCCAGCCGCTTCACGGACGGATCAAGGCTCGGACCCTTGGGCACCGCCCACGACTTCATGACACCATCCAATTCGAGTCGGAAGTCGAAGTGCAGATGACTGGCTGCGTGCTTCTGGATCACGAAGCGAAGGGTCCTGCGACTCGCGCTCGGCTTGACCCCCGCGGGCTCCTGCGTCCGGGTGAAGTCTCGCTTGGCG
>JAYVNZ010000447.1:0-2932 GCA_043758185.1 Gemmatimonadaceae bacterium
CCGGCAAAGCAGGCGGCGGGGCAGGATACCACAGCACAGCCCCGCGAGCGCAGGCCGTCAGTACTTGGACAGAATTTTCCGAATCCGTTCAATCCGGCAACGCACATCCCCTTCAGCGTCAACGGCTGTGGGGGCATTCGTACGCAACGTGTCGTCACGTTGCGCATCTACAACGTGCTGGCGCAGCTGGTTGCCATTCCGTACCTGGAGGGCACCATTGGCCCGGATCCGCAGTTGCAGCGGTTGCTCCTCCCCTGTGGTGACTACACGGCGTTCTGGGACGGCAACATGATCAGGACGGGGCGAAAGGCGCCGTCCGGGGTGTATCTCATCGAGTTGTCGCTCGATGGGGAGCGGCCCCAGCAGCGGAAGGCGTTCGTCGCCAAATAACTCACGACATGATCAATCCTGACAAGCTCACCGTAAAGTCCGCCGAGGCGCTCAATGAAGCGCTGGCGGAGGCGCGAAAGGCCGGCAACCCGCAGGTGTACGACACGCACCTCCTCCTGGTGCTGCTTGGCCAGGACGAGAGCATCGTTGTTCCAGTGCTCCAGAAGCTGGGAGTCAACGTTGCCGCGCTCCGTGAGGCGCTTACGCGCGAGGTCGCGCGGTATCCGAAGCAGAGCGACGCGCAGCCCACAATGGCGCGCGAGCTGACTGCCGTGCTGGACCAGTCCGAGAAGGAAGCCAAGAAGCTCGGCGACGAATACGTCAGCACGGAACACCTGCTGCTCGCGCTGTCCGACGCCAAGGGCACTGAGACGCGTTCACTCCTGAATGGACTCGGCGGCACGCACAAGGCACTGATGCAGGCCATCGAGGCCATTCGCGGCACCCATCGCGTCACTGACCAGAATCCGGAAAACCAGTACCAGGCCCTCCAGAAGTACACGCGCGACCTCACGGAAGCCGCCAGCCAGGGCAAGCTCGACCCTGTCATTGGGCGCGACGAGGAAATCCGTCGCGTGATCCAGGTGCTGTCACGCCGCACGAAGAACAACCCCGTCCTCATCGGCGAGCCCGGCGTGGGCAAGACTGCCATCGTGGAGGGGCTCGCCCAGCGCATCGTGAATGGCGACATCCCCGAGAGCCTGCGCGGCAAGCGCGTGCTGTCGCTCGACCTGGGCTCGCTCATTGCTGGCGCCAAGTTCCGCGGCGAGTTCGAGGAGCGGCTCAAGGCCGTGCTCAAGGAGCTCACCGAGGACAAGGACCAGTTCATCACGTTCATCGATGAGCTGCACACCCTGGTGGGCGCGGGCAAGGCCGAAGGCTCGATGGACGCCGGCCAGATGCTGAAGCCCATGCTGGCGCGCGGTGAGTTGCGCGTGGTGGGCGCAACCACGCTGGACGAATACCGCACCCACGTGGAGAAGGACGCCGCGCTCGAGCGCCGCTTCCAGCCCGTGTTCGTGGGCGAGCCAACCGTGGAAGATACCATCGCCATCCTGCGTGGCCTCAAGGAGCGGTACGAGGCGCACCACGGCATTCGCATCACGGATAGTGCGGTGATCGCCGCCGCGACGCTGTCGCATCGCTACATCGGCGATCGCTTCCTGCCCGACAAGGCCATCGACCTGCTCGACGAGGCCGCGTCGCGCCTGCGCATCGAGATCGACAGCATGCCGCAGGAGATCGACGAAGTGGAGCGGCGCGTGATGCAGTTGGAGATCGAACGCACAGCGTTGCAGAAGGAGAAGGACGCTGCATCCACCGAGCGCCGGAAGAACATCGAGCGCGAACTCGCCGAGCTCAAGGAGCGCTCCTCCGCCATGAAGGCGCAATGGCAGCAGGAGAAGGACACCCTCGGCGCTGTCGCGAAGATCAAGCAGCAGATCGACCAGGCACGCATCGAGGCCGAGCAGGCCGCGCGTGCGGGCGATCTCGCCAAGGCCGCCGAGATCAGCTACGGACGCATTCCGTCGCTCGAGGCGTCGATGAAGGAAGCAGAGGGCAAGCTCGCCAGCGTGGACGGCCGCGCGCAGTTCCTCAAGGAGGAAGTCGCCGCCGAGGACATCGCGGAGGTCGTCGCGAAGTGGACCGGCATTCCCGTGACGCGCATGATGGAGGGTGAGCGTGAGCGGCTCACGAAGCTCGACAAGGAACTTGCGCGTCGCGTGGTGGGACAGCAGGAGGCGGTGGAAGCCGTCGCCAACGCGGTGCGTCGTTCACGTGCCGGGCTGCAGGATCCCAATCGTCCAATCGGCTCGTTCATCTTCCTTGGACCGACTGGCGTTGGAAAGACCGAGACCGCGCGCGCGCTCGCCGAGTTCCTGTTCGACGACGAGCATGCCATGGTGCGCATCGACATGTCCGAGTACATGGAGAAGCACGCCGTGTCGCGCCTCATTGGTGCGCCCCCGGGCTACATCGGCTACGAAGAGGGTGGGCAGCTCACGGAGTCCGTGCGTCGCCGTCCGTATTCCGTCATTCTCTTTGATGAAATCGAGAAGGCGCACCCGGATGTATTCAACATCCTGCTCCAGATTCTCGACGACGGGCGGCTCACCGATTCGCAGGGCCGGACGGTGGATTTCCGGAACAGCGTCATCATCATGACGTCGAACATCGGCAGTCATTACATCCTGGAGAATTCGGGTGGTGATCTCGCGGCAGTTGAAGTACAGGTGATGAAGACGCTGCAGGGGCACTTCAAGCCCGAGTTCCTCAACCGCGTGGACGACATCATCATCTTCCGGCCGCTCGGTATGGAGCAGATCGAGCACATCGTGGATCTGCAGCTTGCGCGGTTCGAGAAGCTGCTCGCCGATCGCAAGCTCACGCTCGATGTGACACCGGAGGCGAAGCACCTGCTCGCAGAAGAGGGCTATGATCCCGCGTTTGGTGCGCGTCCACTCAAGCGCGCCATTCAGCGCATGATCCAGAATCCACTCGCGTTGCGGTTGCTTGAGGGTGGATTTGCAGAGGGCGACCG
>JAYVNZ010000448.1:0-3088 GCA_043758185.1 Gemmatimonadaceae bacterium
GCGACCACCGGGTCGGGGAGCGCGTATCGCCAGCGATGCGACACGGCGTGAACGGGACGTGCACTCACCCCGGTCACATGCTGGAATGCGGTGACCATCATTTCCGTCACGCAGTCCGCATTCTCCTCGAGGTGCCGCACCGTCCAATCACGGGTCGCATGGAGCACCCACGTTTCACCCGCGCCCCTCCCGGGCTTGCTCGCGTTCCGGCTGATCCAGCTCAGCGTGTCGTCATCGTTGAGAAAGGCACCATCCCACGCGACCGGAGCGCGGTCCGGCAGCGTCAGCATGGTTGCCCATATCGGATGCATGACCGCGGCGGCGGCGTGTTGCGCCAGCGCGGGAGCCACCGGTGCCAGCAGGTGTTGCGCCTGTGGAGAGGGCACGCAGACCAGCACCACGTCGAATAATCCGAGATCGTCGCCGGTGCCACTCGTCAATCGCCACCGATGTCCTGCACGCTCGATGCGCTCGACCTTGGTATCGCGGCGCACGTCGAGCTTCTCGGCGAGATACGCGCCGAGGGCACTCATGCCGGGTACTGCGACATATCTTTCAACGCCGCCCTTCGCTGGCTGCCATTGCCCGTTCTCGCGGACCGCCAGCGTGGCCTGCCACAGCGCGATCACGCCCTGATGTCGCCAGCGCTCCACCAGCGGCGCGAGCCGCGGGTCCCGCACCGTGAAGTACTGTGCGCCGTGATCAAACTGCCATGGATCGATGCGACGGGTTGCACATCGGCCGCCGACTCCGCGCGACTTCTCGAATATCGTGACCGCCACGCCATGCTCGGCCAGCGTCGGTGCGCAGAGCAGGCCAGCGACACCAGCGCCAATGATTGCGACGGAAACGTCCGATGCTTGGCCAGCGATATCGGTCACGCGAACTGCACTCGGCTGAAGTGGGGAGCGATGCCATAGGGCTCCCACATAACGACGGAGCGGCGATTCTGTTCCCGCGCAGGAATCGAGAACCCACGTGCTCCGCCCCGGCAGCCGAGCGGAGCGAGCTCCGGATCAGGAGCCGGTCGCCTTCACCTTGAGGAATCGCACGGTGCCAAGGGTCAATTGCGTATCCGGAATGACCCGCACTGGTCGACAACGGGACTCGTGTGCACTCGGATGCGAGAAACAGAGCTGTCGCCGGCCATCCGAATTGGTCCAGACACTCCACTGATTCGGCCCGAAGGGCAGCACGCCGTAGGTCGTATCGCGCTCGGTGGGCACAGCACGCCGAGAGATCGTGAGCGACGTGCGACGCGTCGCTCCTGCCCTGCCAAGGATCAGGGTGTCCACGGTCCGGAAGACATCGCCGCCGAGTGTCGTGTCGCTGACCCAGACACCCTGGAGCTCACGCGGATGCGCGGCATCGCAGGCGCCCACTCCGGCGAGCGCGATGAACAGGACACGGGCGAGCTTCATCCGGACGTTTGCAAGGGTCGGCAGGTTGATCGTAATTTACCTCTGCAGACAGAAAACTGCGCCTCCCGGAGAAAACCGTGTCGCGGCCAGCACCAGGACGCAACCGGTCGGGATCGACTCGGTCGTTGCCTCCCATCGTACGCCGGCGAAAACGGATCACAGAAAGTCGCCTCTCGGCAGTCAAACTGCTATGTTGGCTCGCCCGCCAGCCGCGCCAGACGCGCGGGCGTCCTCCTGTCGAGTGTCATGGCCGAGATCGCAACGCTGTCCGCGGCGCTGTCTGACCGCTACGAAATCACACGCGAGATCGGCGCTGGTGGCATGGCCACCGTCTACCTCGCGCGCGATCTCAAGCATGATCGGCAGGTCGCGGTCAAGGTCCTCAGGCCGGAGCTCGGCGCGGTGCTCGGCGTCGAGCGGTTCCTGGCCGAGATCAAGGTCACGGCGAACCTGCAGCATCCGAACTTGTTGCCACTGTTCGACAGTGGCGAAGCCAGTGGGCTGTTGTTCTACGTCATGCCGTATGTCGATGGCGAGTCGCTGCGCGCCCGGCTCGACCGTGAGACGCAACTCCCTGTGGACGAGGCGGTGGAGATTGCGGCCGCCATCGCGAACGCGCTCGACTACGCGCACGCACACGGCGTCGTTCACCGCGACCTCAAGCCGGAAAACGTCCTCATGCAAGCCGGCCAGCCAATGATCGCGGACTTCGGCATCGCGCTGGCGGTGAGCAAGGCCGGTGGCGCACGGGTGACGCAAACCGGTCTCTCGCTCGGCACGCCGCAGTACATGAGTCCCGAGCAGGCGACTGGCGATCGCACCGTGGACGGGCGCACCGACATCTATTCGCTGGGCGCGTTGACCTACGAGATGCTCACCGGCGAGCCCCCGCACACGGGCAAGTCCGCACAATCGATCATCGCCAAGCTGATGACCGAGGAGGTTCGTCCGCTCACCGTGTTGCGGCGCAACGTGGCGCCGCATGTGGATGCTGCGGTCCGCCGCGCACTGGAAAAACTTCCCGCCGATCGATTCGCGACGGCGCATGACTTTCGCGACGCGCTGAATGCTCGCGGCGTGGCGCCGGCGTCGAGCACGCACTCCGCGTCGGTCGATCATGAGCCAGCTCGCGACCGTGAGGCGATCGCTTCCCGCGTGCTCGCGTCTCCGGCGATGACAGTTGCCGGATTCGTCCTCGCGGCGGTGATTGGCGCCGCGTGGTGGACAGGCGCACGCGAGAGACAGCAGCCGTCCCCCGTGCGCTTTGCGTTCAGCGTGGCCCCGAGCCAACCAATCGGGCTGACGCTCGGACAAACCGTGGCGATGTCTCCCGACGGAAAGACCATCGTCTACTCCACCGCCGACAGCGCGAACAGATCCCGCCTGTTCGTGCGTACGCTTGACGATCTGACCCAACACGCGCTCGCAGGTTCGGAAAACGCGTTGTGGCCGTTTGTTTCCTGGGATGGACGCTCGCTCGGTTTCCTGGAGGGCAGCCAGCTCAAGCGACTTCCGCTCGAGGGCGGGGCGCCAACGCTCCTTGCGGAGCTACGATTCGGCCTTTCGGGCGCCACCTGGACCCCCGACGGTGTCGTCTTCTCCGCCGAGGGGAAACTGATGCTGGTGCCGTCCGGCGGGGGGACGCCGGTACTTCTGGCCGGGAGTGA
>JAYVNZ010000449.1:0-8155 GCA_043758185.1 Gemmatimonadaceae bacterium
ATCGACCAGATGCCCGCTTCCACAGCGCGCTTTCCGCCGTCGATCGTCTGCACGTGTCCTTCCACCTTGAGACCGGCCTTCGCCGCCTCGCGGATCACGAGACGAATCTCGTCCGTGGTGTAGCCCCATGGCTTGCAGTCCACGCAGATCTTGATGACGCGTGCACCGAACAGTGCGTTCTGTCGCACTGCCTTCACGATCTCGTCGGGCGTGTCGGCCTCCAGGTATTCCGGATAGACGATCTTGCGGTCACGCGCCATCTCTGGGGTGGGCGAGAATTGCCCGCCCATTCCGCCAATGATCAGACCCGATGGAATGATCGTCGGTCCGGGAATCCACCCCTGCTCGATCGCCTGCCGCAGCGCCACGTCGGCGTAATTGCCGTTGTTGCCCATGTCGCGGATGATCGTGAAGCCGGCGGCGAGCATCTGGATGCCGTTCGACGCAGCCTGGATGGCGCGCAGCGGCGTGGGATCGAGTATCGAGGTGATGTAGTAGCTGTTGCGCTCCGGCATCTCCTTGTAGGTGAGCGCCAGGTGATTGTGCGCATCCACGAGCCCAGGGAGTACCGTGAGCGCCGAGAGGTCGATGACGTCCGCGCCGGCGGGAATGGTGATGCCAGAGCCCACCGCTGTGAACTTTCCGTTCTCCACCAGGATCACCTGGTTCGCCGCACTCGTCCCTGTTTCGGGATCCACGAGACGTCCCGCCTTGATGGCGGTGACCTGCGCACCGGCCCCGTTGGCCAGCACCAGGAGCGCGACTCCGTGAGCCAGCGCCCGCACGCATTCGTGTTGCCAGGATTTCCGCATGTTCGCACCGTGCTTGTTCGGGGAGGAGTGGGTCGCCAGTCTGGTAAGTGGGCGGTCGGCAACCCGCGTGTCAAGCAACACCGATTGCCGATTCCTCGCGGCGCGCAGCGATGACGGCGTTCATCTCGACGGCATTCGTCGTCGCATAGTTCCACTTGTTGTTGTTGAACGTGAGGTGCACGCGCCGCGCTTCGTCGATGGTGCGGCTGAGCGTTTCGAGCCAGGCGGTCAATTGCTGACCGGAATACAGGTAACGGAACCGCTCGGCCACGTCCTCATGCCGCGCTTCCCATGTGTCCACGCGCCGGCCGTGAAAGCGGACGATGGCGAGCTCCGGGTTCGTGACGGCAATGACGGGAGGCACGCTGCTCTCGCATCCCTGCGGTGCATCGACGCACACATACGACATGCGCAGCTCGCGCAACAGCGCGAACAATCGCGGAGCGATGCGGTCCGACATCCAATCGCGATGCCGCACTTCGACGGACGCAGGCCAGTCGCCCAGCCGCTCGCGGGCAAGGGCGAGCGCCGCAGCACTCTCACGCGAGGGCGTGAACCACTTGGGAAACTGGAGCATGATCGCACCCAGCTTTCCCGCATCGCGAAGTGGAGCGAGCGCGGACAGGAACCGTTTCCATACTTCATCGAGCGCGGCACTTGAGAAGTGGTGCGAATACACATTCCGTGCACTGCGCAGGCGCTGCGGCAAGTCATCACGCAGCCACTGGGGCAGGCGTGCTGGATCGGTGGGATGGCCGGTCATGAGCGAATGCGCCTTGATGTTGAACACGAAGTGCGCAGGCGTGCGCTCCACCCACCGTTGGGACGTGGCTTCGGACGGCATGGCATAGTACGTGGCATCCACCTCCACCATCGGCAGCTGCATCGCATAGTGCTGCAACCGTGCCTCGGCCGACGTTGCCGACGCCGGATAGAATACGCCCGCCGCGAGAATGGATGGGTCGGTCCATCCCGCCACGCCCGCAAGCACCTCGCAACCTCCAACGTGCAGGCCAGCGGGCCACCGATCGGGAACCAGGTCCGCGCGCCGTTTCGCCTCGCGCCAACCGGGATCGAAGTCGGTGTCCCACGCGACATGCTCCGCCGCGAGCGGTTCGACGCACGCCGACTCGCGCGCCTCGAGGTCGTCTGGCAGTGGTTGCGGCGCGCGGAGCGTCTGCGCGATCATACGGCTCACGCGCGACGGAGCGTCTCGTGCGAGCGACTCGATGAGCTGTGCTTCGGGCAGGTTCTTCCAGTAGGCGCGCGGCATCTCCGCCCGCATGGCCTCGCGATTGAGGCGGGCGGGGTTGAATGTGCCGGCGTAGTAGGTGCGCCAGAGATCTTCAAGCGCATCGTGCGTGGCGGGCGCTTGATGCCGCTCGATGCCCGGTGTGAGAGACAGCACGTCCCCGTCCCATCGCGCGCACCCGTCCGGCGTCAGGATCGACCATCGCATGGACGGAAAGCGCTCGACGAAGAAGGGCGCCGTTTTCTCGACGACACGATGCGCCGGCTCGAACCACGCGATGTACTCGTCGTTCACGGCCCTGAACCGCACGAATGCCTTCATCTTGTGCGACGCACGTCGCACCGCGCGATGCATGCGAACCAGGCGATGCATGAGCGGATCGGACACGATGTCGAGGAGATGCGGCTCGCCGTGCGTGAGGCGCCAGAGCAGGTCATAGAGCTGTGTCCACCGGCCCTCATCGCGATGGCACGATACACTCGCACTCAGCGCCATGAAGCGTCTCGGTACCGCGGTCCCTGAGCTTTCGGACCCTTCGACGTCAGCGCCGAACAGCTGCGACGCGGATCCATCGTCGCGCCACGCAACATTCCCCGGTGCGAGATGCGCGTGCAGCGCTCCACGCGCGGTTGCTCGCCAGCGCGCGAAGTCTCGTGTTCCGTCGCCCTGCACCGCTTTCACCTACAGCTCGCCGGTTCTCGCTGATGCGAGCGTCGTGGACCAGAGGTCGAGCTGGTTCGTTGATCGCACGCGCTGGGCGAGCGATGCCGAATGGGGGCCAAGGTGCGTGGGTGCGTAGTCCGCTGTTTCGATGAATGGCATGGCGCGCGTGAGGGCAACAGACAACCGCGCCAGGTCATCGAGACGCAATCGGTGCCATCGCCGTGCCGCGAGCATTCGCTTCACGCTTCGAACGCCGATGCCCGGAATGCGAAGGAGCGATTCCTTCGGCGCCGTGTTCACGTTCACCGGAAAGTCGGCGCGATTCCGCAGCGCCCATGCAAGCTTGGGATCGAGGTCGAGATCGAGATTGGGCGTCGCCGGCGTGGTGAGCTCGTGCACGGCGAACCCATAGAAGCGCATCAGCCAGTCCGCCTGATACAGCCGATGCTCGCGCAACAGCGGTGGCGCGGCGGGGGGCAGCACCGCTGATGCATCCGGGATGGGACTGAACGCAGAATAGTACACGCGCTTGATGAGTTGCCTGGTGTAGAGCGCGGAGGACGTCTGGAGCAGGTCGGCGTCGGTTGCCGAGGTGGCGCCGACGATCATCTGCGTCGCCTGGCCGGCAGGCGCGAAGGAGAGCGGCTTCCTCGGCGCACCCGCGCGTTCGACCTTCGCGCGATCCTCCTTTGCTTCCACGATGCCATCCCGCACCACGTTCATGGCTCGGCCGATCTGCACGAGGTTCTTTTCCGGAGCCAGTGCGTCGAGGTCGCGCTGGCGCGGCAGCTCGACGTTGATGCTCAGCCGGTCTGCCCACAGCCCCGCCTCGCGAAGGAGCTCGGGCGCCGCATTCGGGATGGTCTTCAGGTGGATGTAGCCGGCAAACTTGTGCTCCGTGCGGAGCGACTTTGCCACGGCGATGAGCTGCTCCATCGTGTAGTCCCCATCGCGGATGATGCCGGAGCTGAGGAAGAGCCCCTCTATATAGTTGCGCCTGTAGAAATCGAGCGTGAGGCGAACCACTTCCTGCGGGGTGAACCGTGCGCGTTGCACGCCGCTGGATCGCCTGTTGATGCAGTAGGCGCAATCGTAGATGCAGTAGTTGGTGAGGAGGATCTTGAGGAGCGAGACGCAGCGCCCATCCGGCGTGTAGCTGTGGCAGATGCCTGTTCCGTCGGTGGACCCGAGTCCTCCTGGCGCGGCTTTCCGGCCCTTGGCCCCGCTGCTCGCGCACGATGCGTCGTACTTGGCTGCGTCGGCGAGAATGGAGAGTTTGGCGGCAGTATCCATGACCGAATATAACCCGAAACCCCGTGCGGCGTGCGGTGACAGGTCTCGTCTTGCCCGATGTCGCATCCTTCGATGGCCGGTAGTTCAGCTCGTCATGCTCTCTCGATTCCATTGCCGACTTCAAATCAACTTCAGATGTCGCATTCAATGCGGAAGCCTGACGTCGCGTCATCCGCCGCCCATAGCCCCAATAGCGCGAACGAGAAGGAACAGGTTGAGGCACATGAGGAGAAGCGCGGGGACCATGGCGAGCACCGGATCGCGGATCTTGATCCGCACGACCACCGCCAAAAACATCATCGCGGTAAAGCCTGCGGCCGCCAGCAGGAGCATCGGGCGAAAGACGTACCCCGCGAGAAGTGCCAGGCTGCCCGCGATCTGCAGCGAGGCCGTGAGCACTCGCAGCCGGCCCAGTCCGTAGCGCTCGAATTCCGGCACCATGTCGGCCGACACCAGCGTGAGGGTGCCATAAAAGCCGAACGCGAGGATCGAGAAGCCCTGTGCGAGGGCGGTGGCGAGTTGCATTGTGTGCATGTCGAAGTAGTGTTCAGCGTCACGATTCGCGACCATTCCGCCCACGAACTGGAGCACGCATGAGAACAATCATGATCATCCTGCAGGTCGCCGCCGCATTGGGCCTGCTGAATGTGTGGCTGGTGCGGTTCCACCAGCCTACGGAATATCGTGGCGGGAACGCCGGTTCGATGGTTGACGAGTTTGCGACGTATGGCTTGCCTCGGTGGTTCGCCTACGTGGTCGGGTCACTCAAGATAGGCGCGGCGCTCGCGCTCCTCGCGGGCATCTGGATTCCCGGCATCGTCCTCCCCGCGGCGGCACTCATCTGCGTCCTGATGGTGGGTGCGCTCACGATGCACATCAAGATCGGTGATCCACTCAGGAAATCCCTCCCCGCGCTCGGCATGCTCGCCCTCTGCCTTGCCATCAGCTACGGCGCCCTGCGCTGACCACGGGGTAGTCAAGCAGCCATGTCCACACTCCGCGTCCACGGTTTCGCGATTTCGATTGACGGCTATGGTGCCGGTCCCCGCCAGGACCTCGAGCATCCACTCGGCGAGAACGGCTTTGACCTGATGGGCTGGTTCGTTCATACGCGCACCTGGCGTCAGATGCAGGGTGAGCCGGGCGGCGAAAGCGGGATCGATGAGCGGACGGGCGTGACATACGCGTCGGGGGCGGTGTCTCCACCGTTCGGCAGTACCTGCAAGCTGGCCTGATCGACGAGATGCATCTGGCGGTGAGTCCTGTCCTGCTCGGATCGGGTGAGCACCTGTGGAATGACCTGGACCTGCGCGCCCTGGGATACGAATGCGCGGAACGTGTAATTGGTGAACGCGCGACGCACTTTTTCGTGCGCAGGCGTGCGGTACCCTGATGGAGTTCGACCTGTCGACAGGGCGGGCGGTTCTGGAGCGCACGCCGCACACCCTGCGGGCGATGCTTGCCGGGCTCTCGCCCGCGTGGACCGACGCAACGGAAGGGCCCGACACATGGAGTCCATACGTGGTGGTGGGCCACTTGATCCACGGCGAGCGGGCTGACTGGATCCCACGTGCGCAGCTGATCCTCGCCCAGGGCACACATCGCCTGTTCACGCCGTTCGACCGCCTCGCCCAGCTTCGCGAGAGTCAGGGCAAGCCGCTGGCCGCGCTGCTCGACGAGTTCGAGCGGCTTCGCCACGCTAACCTGCACATGCTCGCGTCATGGAACCTCGAGGAGCATCAGCTCTCGCTTCACGGTGAGCATCCCGCCTTCGGGAAAGTGACGTTGCGCCAGCTCCTGGCTACGTGGGTTGCCCACGACCTCAGTCATGTCGCCCAGATCGCCCGCGTGATGGCAAAGCAGTATCGTGACGCGGTGGGTCCGTGGCGCGCGTACCTTCCCGTGATGGATCGCTAGTCTCGTCAGCCAGACGCCGCTCGCCGTTTCGACAGTGACGAGGAGGCGGCGCGTTCGTTCCGTGACTCAACCGGCGGCGCGGGACCTCCAAGGGGTGCTGTATGGCAATATTGCCATACAGCGCTCAGACACCCCATAACTCACAACTCCGTGGGGCCGGTAATGCTCGGCGACGAACACTTCGCCTTTTGCGACCTGGCAAGGCGTGCGATTCTTCCAATCATCGGTCCATTCCTCCAGGCACGAAGAGTTGTCATGGCAACGGCCAGCCTCCATCGTCGTGCACATTGTTGTCCACGTAAAGCGGCGCTGCACACGACAGAAAGTTGCGAGTTGCGCTCCGCATTCCAATATTCCCGGCATCTTCCACTGCCGTGCGGGACGGCGTGCTTCGCGCCCGCTTCCGCAGGCAGGCACGGTGACCGTGACCGCCCATGCAACCACACGCGGGCAGCAGTGCGCAGGCCGGCGGTGCGATGGCGAGTGACTTCGTCATCCACGTATCGGACCTGACGCGACGCGAACATCCGCGTCGGCCACCCACTGCTCCTCCCGCGACACCGTTGCCTGTGAATCACGAGCCACTACGCTGACCAATGCCACCAGATGCCGGACTCGTGAGCCGAGTCGCCGACGCACTCCTCGTGATCGGCGAGCGCGGCGTCCGTCAACGCGGCGTCTTCGGTGGGCGAGGATTTCTCATCGGAAAATCCACGTTCGTCATCGTGTGGAATGCGTCGCTCCTCGTGAAGACGCCGGCAGCGGAATACACGGCACTCCTGGATGTACCGGGCGTCACGCCCTTCGCGCCTGATGGCGAACGGCCCATGAGCACCTGGCTCACCGTCGACGCCGACGTCATTGCCGACGACCCGGAACTCACGGAATGGCTGCGCCGCGGGCTGCGCGGAATCCGCCCCTGACTTACCGCGGCGCGGGACAACGCACGCGATTCGCCGACACCGCGGTGCCCGACGCTGCGGGCATGCCAGCGCTCTTCCGTGCAGGCGACGTGGCCGATTCAATGACTGACCGCATAGTGCCCCGGCGCGTGCCGGCGTCCGCTGACAACGACATCGATCCGGAATAGCCGATGCGGCGCAACCGCAGCAGTACGCTGTCCGCACCATTCGACTCCACGAACGCCCGTGCGTCCGTCACGCCGCCGGACGCAGTGAGTACGCGCGCGTCGATACCGTTTGAATCGATCGCTACGATAATTGGCAGCGACGCGGAACCCCACGCGGCAGGTGCCACACTCTCCACGCGATAACACTCGCCCGCGGCGACTGCCGCTGAAACGCCGCGCGCGCGGAGCATGCGCGCGGGTCGGCCCGCGCTATCCGCGGCCTTCGCGGCCACGGCCATGCGCGTGTCGGCCTCCGCGGCACCCGCCGCGAACTGGCCCATGCCTGCCGTCGTGCGATCCGCGCGCACCCCCACCGACTCCCGCTGCGCATTCATCGACGCACGCCCGGCGAGCACCTTCGCCTCGCTGGCGGCCATCGTCGCCGCGCCTGCGGCGGGACGCTCCACTGCCGGCGCCGGCACGGCGATGCCAGGTGCCGCGGCAATCGTGCGCGCCGGGTCTTCCGTCGACAGGCGGCGCGCCACCGCATCCTGCAGCACGCTGTCTGACTGCGGAGGCACACCGGGCGCGGCACTCGGGGGCACTGCGCTGCGGTCCACCGCGACGCGACCGCGCGTGAGCGAGATGCCCACGGCAACCACGAGCACGGCGGCGATGGCGGCACGCGCCGGCGTGACGCGCAGCAGCCGCCACACCGAGAGCTCGGTGCCCGCGGTTGGCGTGGTGGCCGGAGTCATTGCCGCCAACGGCGCGTCGTCGAGCAGCGTCACCACGCGATGCGCACCGGCAATGAGCCCGCGCGCCTCGGCAACGCGGGCAGCACACTCCGCGCAGGTCGCGACGTGCGCGGTGATGCGAGCTACCTGCTCGCCGTGCAGCTCACCATCCAGCCACGCGTGAATGACTCCCTCGTCGAGATGCATGTCCTCGCCATTGGCCATCATGTGTCCCTCCGCGTCGGCACTCATGCCCGCACCGCCGTGTCACCGGCCTGCAGCTGTTCGTACGCTTCCATCAGTCGCCGGCGCGCCCGCGAGAGGGTCGTGCCCACGGAACCGGGAGACAGCTCGAGCGCCGTGGCGATTTCCTCATAGCTCAATCCCTCCTCCTTCATCAACAGCGCATCAC
>JAYVNZ010000450.1:0-3949 GCA_043758185.1 Gemmatimonadaceae bacterium
CGAATCTTTAATGCCGAGTCGGGAATAACCACCATAAAACCCCGACCACTCCATGTGCGCGCCGCCTCCGCCTTCTGATGAAACGGGTGAGAACCGCGAACTCGGGGGCATCGAGAAATCCGAAACCTGTGTCAGTGGCTTCGATGGAATAAGCGGGGGCGGCATTCCGCGCGGCCGTGTGACCCTCCTGCTCGGTAGCCCCGGAGCTGGCAAGACTGTGTTTGCACTCGAGACGCTGGTCAATGGCGCCAGAAAGCATCGCGAGCCGGGCATCTTCATCGCCTTCGAAGAGAATTCCCGTCAGATCCTCGACAACGGAGCCACCTTCGGTTGGGACCTGGAAGCGCTCGAGCGCGAGCGTCTCTTCTTCCTGGACGCACGGCTGTCGCCAACGGTCGTCTAGGCACGCTGGAAGCCGAGGCCTCGATGGAGCGCATCACCAGCGGAGTCGAACGGCTGGACACCATGCTGGGTGGCGGCTACTACCGCGGTTCCAGCGTGCTGATCTCCGGCTCTCCGGGTACTGCGAAGACCACGCTCGCGACGTCATGCGCGAGCGCGGCGTGCGATCGGGGCGAGCGTGCCCTCGTCATGACCTTCGACGAAGGGGCGTCGCAGTTCGTGCGCAACCTCGCGTCCGTGCACATGGACCTGAAGCAGCACGTCGACAGCGGTGCGCTGGTGATCAAGTCCGTGCGCACCGAGTCGCAGGGGGCCGAGGAGCACCTGCTTGCTCTCAGGGCACTCGTCGACCAGCACCGACCGATCGTGTTGGTGATCGACCCCATCTCAGCGCTCAACAAGACGGGTGGGCACATTGCGGCTTCGCACGCATCGGTCAGGATCATGGATTTCGCGAAGTCGCGCGGTATCACGACCATCTGCACCAGCCTGCTCGCGACGGACGCGCCTGAACAGGAAGTGACGGCGACGCAGATCTCCACGATCGCGGACACATGGATTCACCTTGCGTATCTGGTAAAGGGAGGCGAGCGGAACCGCACGTTGACGATCGTCAAGTCGCGGGGGACGTCGCATTCACGCCAGGTTCGCGAGCTGCTCCTCTCCAAGAACGGCATTTCGCTCGCTGACGTGTACAGCGCCGGTGGCGAGGTACTGGTCGGAACGGCGCGCTACGAGCGCGAGCGGGAGGAGCAGGAGGCAGAGCGCCAGCAGGTGGCCGAAAGCAAGCGCCGCAAGACGCAGCTGGCGCTCGCCGAA
Organism: Gemmatimonadaceae bacterium; assembly: GCA_043758185.1. Taxonomy (GTDB): domain Bacteria; phylum Gemmatimonadota; class Gemmatimonadetes; order Gemmatimonadales; family Gemmatimonadaceae; genus AG11. The sequence continues at coordinate 1,222 of JAYVNZ010000450.1, forward strand.
GCGGAGACATCCGCGCGCATTGCGGCGCTCCAGTGCGAACTCGAGGCGCAGCGCGCAGAACTCGCCGCGGCGGATGCGGGCGAGCATGCGCGACTCGAGCGCCGCATGACAGGAATCGAGGACGTCAAGGTGCGCCGAATCGCTGATGCGTCGCGCACGGCCAGCAAGCGCCCGAGGCGCACAGACCAAGGCAATCCGTGACGCCCGCCGGGATAACGACGGCCAGAATGCTGCTGCGCCTGTACGTGGTGGCAGGTGCGCCAAACTCGATTGCGGCGCGCGCAAACCTGGCGGCGATCCTTGCCCCCATCGGCCAGGAGAATTATGCGCTGGAAATTGTCGATTGCGTCACGGATCCACATCGGGCGTTGAAGGAAGGCGTTCTCGTCACGCCAACCCTGGTGAAGCTGGCTCCCGCCCCCGCACAGACCATTCTCGGCTCGTTATCGGATCGGCAAGGCGTGGCAGCGGCACTGGGCCTGGTGACCGTCACGGACACTATGACGAATGAGTGACACGGCGACCCCGGGCTCCGGGCTGGACGTTGCGGAGGAGTACCGCGAGCACGTCGCGCGGCTCATCAAGACGTTGTCCGATGCGGATGGTGCGCTCTCTGCGCTCACGGCGGGGCAGGTGGACGCTGTCATGGACCCCACCACTGCCGCGCCCATCCTGCCGTGCGCAGGACGTGTTGACCAAGTCGGAGGCGCGTTACCGCGACCTCATCACCCGTGCCCCCTCCATTGTCTGCGAGCTGTCACCGGGCGGCCGCGTGACGCTCATCAATGAGGCCGTACACTCCATCCTCGGCTGGGAACCGGAGAGACTCGAAGGGAAGAATCTCTGGGACGCCCTCATCGCACCCGGCAAACGCGCTCACACCGCGGAATTCCTGCGCCAGCTTCGAGTGCGGGACACCACCGGCTACGAGCTGCAGGTGATGCGGGCAGACGGACGGCAAAGCTGGATTGCGTGGAATTCCGCGAATCGCTACTCCGAGCAGGGGACGCTCCAATCCATCGTCCTTTTTGGTGTCGATGTCACGGACCGTCGAGAGGTGGAGGAATCCTCCCGCCGCGTGGCCGAGGCAGAACTGGCGCGGACCAGGGCCGAGGCGGCAAACAAGGCCAAGATGGAGTTCCTGGCCGTGATGAGCCACGAGCTGCGCACGCCGCTCAACGCCATTGGCGGATACGCGCAACTCATGGAGCTCGGTATTCGCGGGCCGACTACCCCTGAACAGCTGGAGGATCTCCAGCGCATTCGTCGCAGCCAGGCCCACCTGCTGGGTCTCATCAACGACATCATGAACTTTGTGCGCCTCGAGACCGGGCGCGTTGTGTTTCACAGCGGACAGCATCGCGTGAGCGAATTGCTCGATACCATCGAGGCACTCACCCGGCCGCAGATGCTCGCGAGTGGACTGCACTACGATGCGACCGTCGCAGATCCGGCGCTCGCGGTCTGGGGTGATCGCGAGAAGGTACAGCAGGTCCTCATCAACCTCGTGTCGAATGCCATCAAGTTCACGCCCTCAGGAGGCCGCATCGACGTGACCTGCCAGCGCTCAGGTGAAAACGTGAGCATTCGCATCACGGACACCGGCAAGGGCATTCCGCACGAGAAGCTCGCGGAGATCTTCGATCCGTTCGTTCAGGTGGATCCCAAGTTCACGCGGCCGCAGGATGGCGTGGGGCTGGGCCTTGCCATCAGCCGTGACCTCGCCGTGGGTATGCGCGGAGACCTGGTTGCCGAGAGCGTGGAGGGTGTAGGCTCCTCATTCACACTCACGCTACCCACGGCCGGCATTCCGGCATAACCACATTTCGTGCGCGGCATGTGAAAATGCGTGGCACTGCATTCACCAGCGATGAGGGCGTTGCAGCAATGGAGCACTTTCCCACCGAGGATCCCATGTGGTATCAGCCGTCAACGATCATCACGCTGATTCGTCGCTGTGCGCCGCTCGGCGTACTCATCGCGGTGATGGCCTGCGGGCAGGCAGGCATTGGCACGAGCGCCGCGGCAAGGTCCTCCACTGAACAATCGCACTCCGCGTCTGCGCCGAGGGGAATGGTCGTATCGGCAAGCGCGATTGCCAGCGATGTGGGACGCAAGGTGCTTGTGGGGGGCGGCAATGCCGTGGATGCGGCTGTCGCCACGGCCTTCGCACTGTCCGTCACCTATCCCGTTGCCGGCAACATCGGCGGCGGTGGCTTCATGGTGATCCGTTTCCCGGATGGTCGGGCCACGAGCATCGACTTCCGGGAGATGGCACCACGGAGCGCGACGTCGAGCATGTTCACGGATTCCACCGGCCGCTATTCCGCAGTCATTCATCACCGTAGTCATAAATCGGTCGGCGTACCCGGCACGGTTGCCGGATTTGCCCTGGCGCATCGGAAATATGGTCGAGCCGAATGGAGCGCCCTCGTCGATCCGGCCGTACACCTGGCGAGCGACGGCTTCATCGTGCCACAGGGTCTTGCACGTTCGCTCGCTGGCGCGCGCGGGTATCTGGGCATCTACCCGGCAAGTCTCGCGGCGTTCTACAGGAACGGAGCACCATATGGCGCCGGCGACCAGTTTCGTCAGCCGGATCTCGGTACCACGCTGGCGCGCATCCGCGATTACGGACAGGATGGCTTCTACCACGGGGAGACCGCGAGACTGCTCGCGGCGGAGATGCGCCGCGGCGCTGGACTGATCACCGAAGCGGATCTCGCCA
>JAYVNZ010000451.1:0-3362 GCA_043758185.1 Gemmatimonadaceae bacterium
TGAGCAACGCGAAGGACCTGCTTTCCCAGGCCAGGAGCAGGTCCTTCGCTGCGCTCAGGACGACAGCATGCTTTCGACGTTTCATTTACGGTCCACTAGTACCGAGTCTGCCGAAGCTCGTGTCACTAATCGGACTCTTGCACATACGGTACTGCATCCTACTTTCGCGTAGACTACGCTTGGTCACCTAAAGTCTCCGGAAGTGACGTGCCTCGAGATTAATGGCCATTCGATCGCAACCACGTTGCATCCCTAAGGCCTCGCGCACAATCTTTCTGCTTCGCACCTGGGTATTGGGGCAAGCGACGGTGAGTAGGATTTACGCCAGTGCGTTGTAATGGAAAGTTGCCGTGCCACCCATTCATAGGATGTCATGCCTGCAAGCAGAAGCTCGTCCCTGGTTGTTGGTGCGGCGCTCTCCCTTATGGCGGCGTCTGCTTGAACAAAAAGGGCCTGACATCCTTGGTCCATCGGGCTTGTCCGCGTTGAACAATGCGAGTGCGCCACTGGATAGCGTAGGCGCCCGACTGGTTGCGAGAGGTCTCGCGGTAGCGCTCACTTCGCCAGGCATGCGTCGGCAGCTACTTGAGGACATGCGGGATAGCCCGTTTCAATACCATGCACTTCACCTGGGGACTTACTTACAAGGCACACGAGGGCAAGTGCTCGCACGAGCGGCGGCGAAGTCCGTTAACCTCCGCGACGATGAACTGGCGCAGTTGCTATTGGCAGCGAATGCCGGCAAAGGATTCGAACTCGTGATGCCACGGTACGGAGATCGGCGAAAGTGGCTTGGAGACGATCCTCTCGTTGTATTCGGCACAACGTCTACAGCCGCACAGGTCATGGCGTTCAATGGAGCTTCCTACGGCTTCGATCAGCATGGAGCGACAGCACAAGTGGACCTGAAAGGCATGACTACCGAGGCCTATGTCGCGATCCGCCCAGCAACGCAGGACTTTGGTCAAAACCCTGAAGACGTAAGGGCCCTTGCTCCCAAGAAGCGAGGGACGTCCATCGGTGAGCCAGACGAGAATCACAGTGCGACGCAGCCTGGCGGCGCGTCACGTTTAATCGCGTGTGACACCTCGGTCGATCCCGCCTGCGGCGGCGGAGGTGGAGGTGCGCCAGCCGATCCTGGGTACTTGATTCTGCCGAGCGGAATGGGGTACGACCAATGCAACACGTTTCGATTGGGCAACGCGATTGATGAAACGTGCAGAAAGGAGTTGGCGGTTGCCTTTCAGCCGAGGCTCGTTTTTAATTCGGACGAGCCGTGCCCATGGCGTGAACCGGCTTGGACCGTACGTTGGACAGGAGTCAGCGGAGACGAGATCGCGATCTTTTATGCGCTTTCCTACTACAACGATTGTGGCTTTCGCAGTGCAGGGGGCCAAGGTCACAATGGGGATTCGGAGTTTATCATTGTGCGAGTGCATCCGAAGGCAGTGGAGCGGAATCACTGGTACTTGTCGAATGTGACGTTGTCTGCGCACTACGGTTTCTATATCGATAACTCCTGGACCGGGGATCCACCCGCAATCGAGTTTCGTCCTGGCGAATGGCTTACGCGACCCATAGTGTACATAAGCTGGGGAAAACACGGCAACTATCGCGACACCGGTACTTGCGGTCGCGGCGCTGGATACTTGGACGACTGCGGGCGACCGTATGGTTACGCCGATGTGGGTTACGTAGGGGTTAACGATATGGGAACACGAGCGTATCCTACGCCAGCCTTTGCTGGATGGAAGGGCAATCAAGCGGGGCGGCCCGGTCTCGAGGCCTACTGGTTTCCTGCCGTCTTCAATGGGTGGGCCAATGACTATTCGTCGTCAGCCACTGCTTATAGCCAGCTCCTCGGCGATTTCGGCTTCTAATTGCCGTCTAGCGTGGCTCGTGTCGTGAATATGTATGCGAATGTGGGAACACCATTGGCAGCACCGCAGCTCAAAAGAGTTTGAACAAGGAGAAGCAATGGTTGCGTTACTACTGAAACAAATGCGGCGAGCATTTGGGATGCGTTCGCTTGGTCCGCGCCTGGTTGGTGCTGTTACAGCACTTGCGTTGGCTTGGCCGTGTATGGCGCAGCAGCAGCTCCCTAGTGGGGTTACGTCATCGCGGGCAAGCGCCTCCCAGAACGCCGTCACTCCCACTCCTGAGGGTGCTGCGACGGTCGGCCGAGGCGCTCACACTGCAGAGAGTCGTCCAATAATCACGACGTCAGTGCATGAAGGCTTTCGGCCTGCAGATGTCTCGGGAAACCTTGCTCCAGCATCCGACGATGGCGCGAGGCAGGCGGGAAAGATCGTCCTGATCGCCGCGGGGATCGCTGTTCTGCTTGTAGCGGCCTACTATTTCTTCTTCTCTTTGGATCGCCACTCGTAGCTGCGCTTCTCGCATCCTGACGGCGCTGAGCCACCGTTCGAGATCGGATTGCCGTCGATGTTCCGGCGCTGCACCCTTTCAAATGCTGAAAAGCATTGACCTCCGTGGTTCTCGCCTCGGCCTCAGAGCTTCACTGGAAACCGAGGAACTGGCGACTCGTGACGCCCTTTCATACAGCCAATCGGAACTCCCGGCACCAGCCTCGCTTCAGGCAGGCTTATCAGTTACGACGTGCGGCAGTCGCCGCTGGTTATATCCCGCGCGACGCGTAACTTGATGGCGCCCGCCGGTCCGGCTACGCCCGTGGCCCGCAAGGGCCTCCTCAACATTGCGGTGCATGCACGATGGACCAGCGCCGGCCTCCGCCGGCACCAGCGAGACAGACGCCACCAGGCGTGAGGCAGCCGAGGCGGCACTGCGCGCGAGCGAGGCGCGCTTCCGGGCCCTCGCAACGGCAAACGCGGAGGTCATCTTTCGCACCAGCCGCGACTGGGGCGAAATGTGGGAACTCGACCGACGCGGGTTCCTGGCCGACACATCCGAACTGAGTGCCGCCTGGCTCGCGCGCTCCGTCCATCCCGACGACCAGGCGCCGGTGGCAGCGGCGATCCAGGAGTCCATCAAGACAGGTAGGTGCTTCGAGTTCGAACATCGGGTGCTGCGCGCGGACGGCACGCTCGGCTGGACCCTCTCGCGGGCGGTGCCGGTGCTCGGCCCGGACGGCGAGGTCGCCGAATGGGTCGGAACAGCCACTGACGTGACTGCGCGCCAACGTGGAGAATATGCCATCCGTGAGAGTGAGGAGCGGCTGCGGCTCGCGCTCGACGTGGCGCAGCTCGGCACCTGGAGCTGGGATCCGAAGGGCAACGTCGGCACGCTGGACTCGCGCGGCGCCGAAATCGTCGGGCTGCCCGCCGGTGAACTCGACGACGTGTGGGCTGCGCAGGTGGCGGCCGTTCATCCCGACGACCTCG
>JAYVNZ010000452.1:0-1612 GCA_043758185.1 Gemmatimonadaceae bacterium
TTCGAGCGTGACACCCTGACGAATGTCGGACTGCGCCCGGCCGTCGACGAACAGGGGTTCGTGACCCGACATCAGGTTGATGAAGCCGGGGGCTACCGCCATCCCTTGTGCGTCGATGTCGCGCGTGGCGGACAGGTGTCGTCGGCCGCCAGTATCGATCGCCGCGATGCGATCGCCGCGCATCGCGACGTCGCCCGTGAATGGAGGGCGACCGCTGCCGTCGTAGACCGTGCCGCCCCGGATCACGACGTCGTACGATCCGGAGCCCGGTACCGATAGATAGGTCGCGGCTGTTTGCGCACAACCGGTGGCACCGAACATGGCTGCGAGAAGCGTAAGCGATGCTGCCGGTCGGCCGACGATCATGAGTGCAGGCTCGGGTGGGGTTGGTCGAATGTACGGCGTGAACGCAATGACGCGAGGCAAGCAATCGCTTGCACAGGTAGTCACACGTGACTACATTGACGCATGCGCACCATCGGGATTCGTGAATTGAAGGCGGAGCTCAGCCGCGTCCTGCGTGACGTCCAGCGCGGTGACACCGTGCTCGTGACCGATCGTGGACGGGTGGTCGCCGAGCTCCGCAAGCCAGACGCTTCACTGACAAGTGAGTCGCCTCAGGAGCGTGCGCTGGGGCGACTGGCTGCAGGCGGCCACCTGCGCGTGGCCGAGCCGGTGGCCGATCCGTATGACCGATCGCCGCTCAAGTCCCGCAAGGGCACCGCGCAGCAGTTGCTGGATGAGGGACGTTCCGACGAATGATCGTGTACGCGGAGTCCAGCGCCATACTTTCGTGGCTGCTCGGCGAGCCGTCGCAGTCACGTGTACTCGCGGAGCTCCGCTTGGCGACACGTGTGGTGTCCTCTTCCCTCACCGGCGTTGAGTGCACGCGCGCACTCGCTCGTGCGCGCGCGCTCGGCCGAATCAGTGGGGCAGACGAACTTGCGGCACTGCGGTTGCTCGACGTCGCCGAGTCGTCGTGGGATGTGCTTGACGTGTCAGACCTCGTCATGCGCAAGGCGAGAGTCCGTTTTCCAGTGGAGCCAGTTCGTACGCTCGATGGCCTCCACATCGCCACGGCGCAGGTGTTCAGCGACGCGCTGCGAGAACTAACGGTGCTTTCGTTGGACGCGCGTGTGCGCGATAATGCGCTCGCACTCGGGATGCGCGTTGTGCCTGCGGACTAATTCAGTAGCTCGACCCACCGCCGCCACCACTCGACGATCCGGATGCGCCAAAGGATCCTCCGCTACTACCGCCACCACCCCCACCCCCGCCACCACTGCCAAACGTGCTGGCGGCGCTCGACGTGCTGACCTCCACGAGCTGCGGTAGCGTAACGCTGGCGTGGGTGCCGTTGGCACGTATGTCGTGATTGCTCCGCCGACCGGTGTGCGCTGCGGAAAGACGAGTACCAGCAGGAAGGCGAGTCGATTACGCATGACGAATAGTGCAGGCGTGTCGCACTCGCTGTACATACAGCTCAGCGGTCAGGCTATACGTCGTCTGGCAGCGCAGTCCAGCGCTCCACCACCGCTGAGCGTGAGGCGAATGGCACCCTGGCAGGTGGTGCACTCCGGGAACTGCTTACTACCCGCTGGGTGTTCGCCCC
>JAYVNZ010000453.1:0-2934 GCA_043758185.1 Gemmatimonadaceae bacterium
AGCGACGCGATGTGCGCGGAAATGCGCTTCGGCTTCACGGTGCTGAGCGGCTGGCCGGGCTTCGTGAGCAGGTGCCGCACCACGAGCACCGAGTGACACATCATGTCGTTCAGCACTCCGCCGCCCTGAAGCGCGCCCTGCCAGAACCACGGCGTGTGCGGTCCGCTGTGCTCTTCCGCGGCGCGGGCCAGGTAGGGGCGACCAGTTGTTGCGGCCCCGCGCGCCCAGAGCAACGCGCGGCCAGCCTCCACCTGCGGCGCGAACACCTGGTCCTCCAGGTAGCCATGCATGAGTCCCACGCTGTTTACCAGCCGCAGCACTTCCTTCGCCTCGGCCACATTGCGCGCGAGTGGCTTCTCGCAGGCAATGCCCTTGAGCGTACCGCGTCCGCGCTGGAGTGCGTCGACAATTTCCTCGACGTTCTCCACGCGCGCCTGGTTGGGCCCCGTGACCCAGATGGCGTCGATGGCAGGGTCAGCCACCATGTCGCCGATCGATGCGTACGCCTTCGCGGCGCCGACGTCGAGTTCGTTGGCATATTGCGCGGCATCCGCCGCGCGCGCGGCGTCCGGGCTCCAGACGCCGAGGACGTCCGCATCGCGAACGCCCTTCCAGCCGAGCATGTGAAAGCGGGCGTTGAAGCCACTGCCAATGAAGCCAACGCCGAGTCGATCCTGGTTCAAGGCATTACCGGTTGGGGACGCTCCGTGTACCGGGCGGGATGCCACATTCCGCCTCACGCTAACCCGTGCCAAACGGTATCATCCTGAACTCGGCGGACCAAGGGGGCGCCTGCGAGGGCGTTCGTACCGGCCCACTCGAACCAACTCCGTACCATGAGGTCCAGATCATGAGTGTCGCACGACGTGTCCTGCTCGTTGGCCTCCTCGCCGGCTGTGCGCAGTCCGGCCGCGTCACTCCGGATCGGATCGCCACCGCCACGCCGGTCGTCACGATCGACGCGGGCTCATTGTCGGGCGGCACCGACCCGTCGAGTGGCGTGCTGGTATTCCGCGGCATTCCGTACGCCGCCGCTCCCGTTGGGGATCGTCGCTGGCGTGCTCCCGCACCCGTCGCAGCCTGGACTGGAGTGCGCGCCGCCAATCGTCCAGGCGCCAACTGCACGCAGGCGCAGGTCTACAGCGATATCGATCCCTTTGTGGTTGGTGTCTCCGAGGATTGCCTCAACCTCAACGTCTGGACGACGAATGTCGGGGATGGGCCAGGGCGACCCGTGATGGTGTGGATCCACGGCGGCGGCTACACGGCGGGATTCGGTGACGAGGGGCGCCACGACGGCGCACGGCTCGCGCGGAAGGGCGCCGTCGTCGTCACGCTCAATTACCGGCTCGGTGTCTTCGGGTTTCTCGCTCACCCGGCCCTCGCCGCGGAATCTCCCCTCGGCGCATCGGGCAACTACGGCATCCTTGACCAGGTTGCTGCACTGCAGTGGGTACGACGCAACATTGCACGGTTCGGGGGTGATCCCTCACGCGTCACCATCTTCGGTGAATCGGCCGGGGGATCGAGCGTGGGTGCGCTCATCGCCTCACCCCTCGCGAAGGGACTCTTTCACGGCGCCATTCTCCAGAGCGGCAACGCGCTCGGTGGTATGCGGCCGCGCGAGGGCGCGTATGCCGACGGTGTGCGCTTCGCGTCCCTTGTCGGGGCGGGCGGCACGGGCAGCGACGCCGTGTCGCGGCTGCGCGCAATTCCCGCGGACTCACTGCTGCGCGCTACCCGCCCGCCTGATGGCAAGGGCGGCTACGGCAGCGCGATAGCAACACGTCTCGTCCTGGATGGCTCGGTTCTGCCGCTGACGGTGGATTCCGCGCTCGCGCGTGGAGCGGCCAATGTGGTGCCCATCATCATTGGCGCCACGGGTGGCGAAGGCGACGGTGCATACGCCTCGGCGCGCAGCGTCGCACGCCTTGTCTCTGCACAGCATGCCCGCGCGTATCTCTACCTGTTCACGCGCGTGGGCGATGACAGCGCGAGCCAGCGGCGGGGTGCGTACCACAGCGCGGACATTCCCTTCACCTTCGGAATCCCGCATCCTACGCTTCCAGGTGCCGGTCGCACCGCGTACGACTCCACACTGGCCGACGCGATGAGCGACTACTGGGTGTCGTTCGCGACGACGGGGAACCCGAATGGTTCACCGAACGCGGGTCGCCTCCCGCAGTGGCCATTGTACAACGCCAGCTCCGACGCCTACCTCGAGCTCGGTCCGCAGATCATGGCACGGAGCGCATACCGCCGGTCCGTGTACGACTCGCTGGACGCCATGGGCCGCACGCGGGGTGAAGTGCGGCCCTGATGGTGGGGCCTCCGCGCCGCAAGCTCAGAGCCCGTTCGCCTTGCGACGCTGTGCAAGGCTCGCGTCGTACTCCTCGTACGACACACCGAGTTTCTTCGTGGCGGCGGGCGGGCACCCGTTCCATCCCGGGTTGAACACGTTGCCCATGTACTGAAGGTCCTGCCATCCCATCGCGCTCGAGAAGAAGGCGCTGCCCACGTTGTTGCGGAAGCGGTCGAACCACTGCGCGCCGCGCTTCAGGTCGGCTGACACCTTCCTGGGGTAGGCAATGTCGTCAAGCACCGCGTGACGATGGGCATCCGTGCTCGAGATGAAGTCCGTGCCGAAGCGCTTGCGCATCTCCTCGTCCAGCCAGGCGAGTCCGCCGCGCATGGACACCTTCGACATCTCGGATGTCTCCTTGTCCATCAGCATGAAGTCGATGAACTCGGGCGCCTTTGCGTCCGTTGCGCTGCCGGACCGTTCATCCTTCGGGATGAGGATGTCCGCGAGCATGCGCACGGTGCGCCACTCATGCGCATTGAAAAACTTCGGGGCATAGGGTGCCGCGTCGCCCGCGGCGTCATCCGCGTGCAGGTCCGCGATGATCCGCGCCGTGCGCTCGACGCCCGGGC
>JAYVNZ010000454.1:0-6866 GCA_043758185.1 Gemmatimonadaceae bacterium
AGTCCAGTGTGTGCAGTGCTGGCGCCGGAATGGTGGATTGCAACGCAGGGTTGAGCACGAACGAGACGACGTCATCGACGAGACCGAGCCTGATGACACGGGCCTTGAAGTGACCGCTACGCACTTCGCGCGCGACCGTCAGGAAGGCGCGGGGAAGATCAATCACGACACTCCCGATCGTGACTTCGGGAGCCAGGGTGTTCTGGTTCGAATTCGAGCCAACAACAAGCGCCTTCTTCGTTGTGCGCGCGGCCTGAAATACTCCCAGGCCCGCAGCATCGGCATTCTGAAAAATGACATCGGCACCCTGACCGATCTGGGCGAGGGCCTGCTCCTTGGCCGCGCTCACATCATCCCAGTTCCCGAGGTATGAAACCAGGACGCGCACTCCGGGCCGGGCAGCCGAGGCGCCCCTGGCAAACGCAGCAAAGCTTTCCTTGACCGGAGGCAATTCTGTTCCTCCAATGACGCCCAGCACGTCTGACCGGCTCATGTTGGCGGCAATCATTCCCGCGAGGTACGAGGCGTCGCCGAATCCGAATTCCAGTCCTGCCACGTTACTCCCGCTGGCAGAACCTGACGTGGTGACATACACGGTTCTGGGATAGTCCGGCCCAACGCGTGCGGCGGCGTCCTGGAACTCGAAACCGTGACCGAACACGAGGTCGTAATGCTGCGAGCCGTACTGCCTGAACTGTTCCTCGAATTCTGCCGGGGTCTTGGTCTGGATGTGACTGATTGCCGCGCCGAGGCTATCGCGAATGCGGAGCAGGCCCTGATACGCCCCTCCGTTCCAGGACTGGTCACTGATTGGCCCCGGCGTGAGCAGCGCAACGCGGAATGAACGGCTCGCGGAAGAGTCTTGCGCCTGCTTCGCATCCTTCGGCGCACAGCCGTTGAGGGTAGTGAGAAGGAGAATGTGGAGAAAGGGCCACAACATGCGTTTACGGCGCGTCACTATTCCTCTAAGGTGTTTGTACGCAACCACATACGGTTGACGTGCACAATATCGCATTCATGTGCAAAATTCGTTGACGCTCAGTCAAAGTCAGAGCGCGCCGTGCCAAGCACCAAATCGAGGACGCGCTCCAAGTCGTCATGGCTGAAGAAGGATATGCGCAGGACGCCGCGTTCGTTCCCCAGCGCTTGCACGCTCACGTCGGTTTGCAACCGTCGTCTCAGCTGTTCTTCGATGCGCCGAATAGAAGGATCGCGGGCTACCGAGGTGGTTGTCGCCCCTGTGTGTTCGGCTACGGAGGGTTTGTCCCTGGGTCCACCACTAACACGGGCCCGGGCCTCCAGTTGCCTGACCGAGAGATGTCGTGCAACCGCCTCGTTTGCCAACTCCTGCTGGCGCTTCTCGTCCTTCACGACGAGCAATGCCCGGGCGTGCCCTGTCGACAGGTGTCCCTGCTCCACCATCTGCAGGATCAGGAGCGGAAGTGTCAGCACGCGCATCATATTTGTGATCGTCGTGCGATCCTTCCCGACCGCATCCGCTACCTGGTGCTGTGTCAGCCCAAACTCGTGAATGAGGCGACGGTAGCCTTCTGCTTCTTCAATGGGGTTGAGATCCGCACGCTGGAGATTCTCCACGAGTGCGAGGGTCAGCATCGCGCGGTCGTCGAACTGTCGAACAACGGCGTCGATCTCCGCCCACCCCAATCGTTCAGCGGCACGCAGACGCCGCTCTCCTGCGACCAGCTCCCAACCGCCCGGTCGAACGCGCACGGTGATGGGCTGCAATAGCCCACTGGCCTTGATTGACGCTTCCAATTCCGCGAGTTCGGGCTCCAGGAAAACGCGCCGCGGCTGGAAATGATTTGGCGTGATGTCCGCAATGCGAATTTTCTTCAGGTCCGTGGCGTAGGCGGACTCACCCGATGCGTCGGAGGCCGATGCTCGGGGCTTTTGCGCCGACAGCAATGCCTCTAACCCGCGGCCGAGACGCCGTGGTGCGTCCGCGCTCATGCGGAGGCCTCGCGGGCGGAAGTGCGCTCAATTGCCGTGTCGGGCTGTGCAGGTAATTGTGCCTCGCGGGCCATCAGCTCATTCGCGACTGCCATGTACGCCTGCGCTCCGATACTCATCACGTCATACAGCACGATAGGCTTGCCGAAACTCGGAGCCTCCGCCAATCGCACATTTCTGGGCACGACGGTACTGAATACCTGCGCCCCGAAGTATTCACGCGCATCTGCTGCGACCTGACGGGACAAATTCAGGCGCGCGTCGTACATGGTGAGGAGGACCCCGGAAATGCCGAGCGATGGATTGACACCGTGCTGGATCAAATGCACGGTGTTGAGCAACTGACTCAAGCCCTCCAAGGCGTAGTACTCGCACTGCAGCGGGATGAGCAATGTGTTGGCCGCCGCGAGCATGTTGAGCGTGATCAGGCCCAGCGAGGGAGGGCAGTCGATGAGAATGAAGTCATACTCGTGACGGACGAGCGCAATGGCTTCCCGCATTCTGGTGTCTCGGCCAATCGCGCTCACGAGTTCTACTTCGGCGCCGGCCAGGTCTGGTGTTGCAGGCAGGACGTCGAGGCGCGGGAACTGAACGCCCGTTCTCCGCGCCTCGGCAATGGAGGCTTCGCGCAAGAGAACATGATAGGTGGTGGTATCAAAGGAACCCCGCTCGACGCCAATGCCGCTTGTCGCGTTGCCTTGCGGGTCCCCGTCGATGAGCAGGGTTCGCTTCTCGGCCAACGCGAGACTGGCGGCAAGGTTGACGGCTGTCGTGGTCTTTCCGACGCCGCCCTTCTGGTTTGCAATAGCAATGACGCGGGCCACGGGATTCGGCAAAAGGGAGCGCTCGTCTCGAGAGCGGTTGCACCAAGCTAATGCTCTCACCGAGGTCGGGTGATGCGGGGGTGCCACGTGGCACCTAGGGTACACGGCCGTCGATGCGTGCCACGTGGCACACACACAAAGGTTGCCCAGGATTCATAACATGGATAAGTCCGTAGGAAATCGCTCAGCTCCCAGACGGGGTGAATCGCCATTTGGCCTGTACAGACACCGTCACGGTTTGCTGGCCGGGATTCACAGGGGTTGGTTCGGATTGCACCGCAGCCCTGGACGAAATGCGTGCTTCGAACATCGGGTGCGGTGGAATCGTGGGCCCACCGGTCGACAATTCGATGAGTGCTCCCAGCGCGCCACCCGCGGCACGGGCCATGGCCTCAGCGTCCGCCCGGGCACTGGCGACCGCTGCCCCGATGGCCTGCCGACGCGCCTCATCGATGGAGGATGCGTAAAAGCTCAAGCTGTTGATAAGGTTTGCTCCAGCGCCAAGCGCAGCATCGACGATCGCCCCAGCCTGCTCGGGGCGTTTGGTTTCCGCACGCACGGTGTTCGTCACGACATAGCCCGAAACCTTCGGCGACCCACCGCTCTTGTCATACTGCATTTCTGGATAGACCGTGTAGCCCTCGGTACTCAACTGGTCCCGTGACAGGCCGAGCTTGGCAAGAGCATCGAGAACCGCGCGTGTGCGGTTGGCATTTTCAGAGGCTGCCGCTGCTGCCGTGGGCGCTCGGCTTTGGATGTTCACCATCACGGATGCACGGTCTGGTGTCACCTTGGCCTCCCCTTGGCCGGAGGTGGATAGCACGGGACCTGCCGCCGGAGTGGAAACCTGTGCCGACGTCTCCATTGGGGACAGAAAACCACAGGCGACGAGTGCCAGTACGCAGAGTCGAGAGGACATGATCATTTCGTCAGATCTCCAAGGGAAGGTACAATTAGTAACAATATGATCTTTAATACGCACCTCAGCCGCGAGCCCAGGCTCACCGCTGAAAGGAGACGCTAATGTCGCGCATTCCTGCACATACCACTCGCGCAGCACTCATCGCAACGATGCGCCGCGCGTGGGGCGGCTCGAATGCTCAGGCCTTTCTGCGACGAACTCGCCCGATCCGTCCGGCGTGGCCACGCCGGCGCTTTTCAATCTCGATCACGAGATTTTGGAGATCAGTAGGACTGACTCCTGGCGTACCAGCGGCTTGCGCAAGCGTCCGAGGCTGCAGGGCGGCGAGCTTTTGGCGCGCCTCCACGGACAGGGACGTCAGTTCTGCGTAGGGGATCGCTGCATCCAAGGGAAAGTCTCCCATGCGACGCAGCTTGTCGGCCTGTGTCCGCTCGCGGTCGAAGTACCCTGCATACTTGAGCTCGAGCTCCGTACTGATGACCGCATCTGCGGGGAGCTCCGCGCCAACGCCCATGGCGCGGAAAAGATCTTCGAGGGAGATGTGCTGACGGCGAGCAACCTCCGAAATCCGGACAGCATGAGCCAGTGGGGCGCTTCCCGCTGCTACGAGCACCGGCAGGGCATCTTCGGGGCGCATCGACGTCGCATCGGCCAGCGCACGCGCTTCATGTTCTGCCGCCAGACGCCGCGCGACAACAACATGTTCCTGCTCGGTATACAACCCAAGATCCGATGCGATGCCCGACAGGCGACGGAGGGCGTTGTCCTGCCGCACGGTCAGGCGAAATTCGGAACGCGAGGTGAACAGCCGGTACGGCTCGTCGACACCACGCGTCACGAGATCGTTGACAAGGACGCCGATGTACGACGACTCGCGACCAAGAATCAGTGGCCTCGCTCCGAGAGCCGTGGCAGCCGCGTTGACCCCGGCAACAACCCCCTGCCCCGCCGCCTCTTCATACCCCGTGGTGCCGTTGATCTGGCCCGCGAAAAACAAGCCGGGCAACGCGCGCACCTGCAGCGTTGCATCGAGTTGGGTTGGGGGGTAATAATCGTACTCGATGGCATATCCGGCACGTGTCATCTGCACGCGCTCGAGGCCCGGTATAGAGCGCAGGATTTCGAGTTGCACGGGCGCCGGCAGGGAGGTCGACAGCCCGTTGACGTACAGCTCGTGCGTGTCGTGCCCCTCGGGTTCGAGAAAGAGCTGGTGGCGCTCCGCCCCCGGGAACTTCACGATCTTGTCTTCCACGGACGGACAATACCGAGGTCCGTGCGACGCAATCGCGCCACCGTACATCGCTGACTCGCCGATGTGCTCCCGGATGACCGCCATGCCCTCCGCGCCCAGGAACGTGATGAGACACGGAAGTTGTGCTGGATGCCGGGTCTCTCCCGACCTCGAACGCCGGCGCTCGGGCCAGAAGTGCGACCACGTGTAGTCGAACTGCTCGATTTCGCTATGCTGCCGGTCGAGCAGGTCCGCATTCACCGAGCGGCCATCGATGCGCGGTGGTGTGCCCGTCTTGAATCGTGCGACTTCGAGTCCCGCGCGCTCGAGCTGTTCGGCCAGGTGTGTGGTGGACGTCTCCCCGGCACGCCCCCCCGCCAGTGCGGTGGTCATGCCAATGTGAATGCGACCGCGAAGGAACGTGCCGGTCGTCACCACAATAGTCCGGGCGCTGAAGCGACGGCCCTCCAACGTCTCAACGCCAGCCACGCGGTCGCCGTCGAGGAGCAGGCGTGCGACCGTACCCTGGATGCTTTGAACAAGCGGGTGTGCTTCGACTAACGAACGGACGGCCCGCCTGTAGAGGCCGCGATCACACTGGGACCGCGGCGCCCAGACGGCCGGTCCCTTGCCCTGGTTCAGCATGCGGAACTGCAAGGTGGCGAGGTCGGTCGCTTGCGCCATGATGCCGCCGAGTGCATCCACTTCGCGCACCACTGTGCTCTTGGCTACGCCGCCGATGGCCGGGTTGCAGGACATCTGGCCAATGGTTTCCAGCGCACTGGTCACGAGCGCCGTGCGCGCTCCGCGTCGGGCCGCGGCCACCGCCGCCTCGGTGCCCGCATGGCCGGCGCCGATCACGAGGACGTCAAACTCTGCCTCGAACGATGTGGAAGGCGACATGCCGAAAGGTAGCGGGGTCAGTACCTTCCCACACGCACCATCATCATGCGCCATTCCACCATGACGCGCGAAAATCGCCGGCCCTCAGGGAGAACATATGTCACTGGCAATCACGCAGGGCGTCCCGACACTGTTTTTTCGCCGAGAGGCCTACGAGCGGGTGGGACTGGCGCGAGCGACGCTCGATGCGAGGCTCGGCCTCACCGACACGGAATTTCGCGTTGAAGGCGACCTGGTGGCGCTGGGCCCCATTTACGATGTCGCCGCACTTGGCACGCTCGTCGATGAGCTCGAGTCGAGCGGGCTGGCCTACTATGACGATTTCTTCGAGTTGAGCGGTGGTTGGCCCGAATGGCTGGTGATCCTGGCGCGAGGGACAGGTCCGGTGCCTGCCTGACGGACGGTCACGGTGCCGGAGTCAGAGCCTCCGACGGCTTTGGAGCCGTCACCGGTCCGGTCCGGAGGTAGCCGTGCCAGCTGCACTCGTAGCACCAGCTCGAACGCAAAGCGGGCAACAGGACGTTCACGCGACGCGATTCGATGCGCAACGTGACCGCATCGCAATTGGGACAGCGGTCACTCTCGGGGAGCAGGAAGTAGAAGAAGACCGTGGCCGCGAAGCCCCGGAGTACAAACAGCCCCCCAAAGACCAGCGAAAAAATCAGTAGCTCTGACATATCCGCTCATTGTTCCGGTGCGGAGGAAGAGACCTTCCCTGACGGCCGCGCGCCACGCGCATGCCCGGATCGCTATAGCCGTGCCTCGACGCGCGCCCACAGCTCAACGACGGCAACACCGCCGTCGAGATGATCAATGCAGATCTCCACGCCCGTGGCGACGGCACCACCATCGATCTCGCGTGCCCTGAGGCTGGCAGGGGCCGCGCCACTGTCGTAGGAAATCATGCCTTCTCCGGCGCAGGGGATGGGCGCCGTGACGACGCCGACCCTGCCCTGCAGGAGAAAGCGAACGTCGTCGGGGTCATGCTCCGGCTGAAATCGGGCAGCGGCAATCG
>JAYVNZ010000455.1:0-4964 GCA_043758185.1 Gemmatimonadaceae bacterium
AAGAGTCTCTTCGGGCCAATCATGCCCACGTGCTTGTGCGTGCCGATGAAAAACGTCGGCACGGAATCCACGCCAGCGGCTGTCGTGCGCTCCTCATCGTTGTTGAGCAACTTCTGGCCACGCGCGCGGTCGGAGCAGATGTGGTACGCGGCCGAATCCACCCCCGATGTCAGGGCAAGCGAGTCGAGGTACGGGCGGGCATCGGGCAGCGCCTTCCACTTGGCCTGCGTGGCGAAGATCCGGCCGGACGCCTCCCAGAACTTGCCTTCCGCGGCTGCGCAGGCGGCAGACAGTGCGGACGCCGTTGCATTGGGATGCGTGGGCAGGGGCTTGTTGAGGTAGGCGACGCGTACGCGGCCCTTCGACACGTAGCGCTCGCGCAGCATTGGCAGGACATCCTCGTGCCAGTCCTTGCAGGCCGCGCACTGGAAGTCGTTGACGACAACCACCCAGACCGGAGCCGCAGAATCACCGAGGACGCGCCCGCGATCAGCAGCCATGGTGAATGAGTCGGGACGGGTATCGGCACGGGCATGCTGCTGGATGACCTCTCGGACCGTGGGCTGCTTTGGCTCTGCCTGCGGGGCGGAACAGGCAAGGCCACTCGTGATGGCGAGCAGGATGAACAAGGTACGCTGCATGTAATTCCCCATGAATTTGTCGTCCTGAGCGGAGCGAAGGACCGGCTTTTCGCTCATCCCATGTCGTCCTGAGCAAAGCGAAGGACCTGCTTTTCACTCATTCCATGTCGTCCCGAGCGAAGCGAAGGACCTGCTCTTCACAAATTAGCGTGACCGCGACGGACCGGCGCGGGTCCACACTACTATCACTCCGCATCCGGCGCTCCTGCCGGCGAATTCGCCTGGCACGTCGCTTGGCCCCGTGTACACTTCGATCCCTTCGATGTCGCGAATCGGCGTATCAGGCCCGAATGAGTTGTCTACCCGTTCATCAATGATGTACTCGGGCCTGCACCGCAGCGGCGCCCGCGCCATCCGGATGATGCACCCGCTTCCCCCCCCGCAGTCGATGTTCACGCCTCGCAACGCGCGCACGGCACCCTGAAGTGAGCTCACGCCCGACTTCTCGATATCCTCCCGCACCACGTACTGCCCTCGCCCGGTGATGCGCCGGCGCTCGAAGTCCACGTACCTGGGCATGGGCGGGCGAGGTGCCGTGGCGACGACGCCCGGCAGGGACTGGGCTGCCGTACGGCCCGTGCTCGTGGAGTCGAGTTCGATCACCTTCGACAGGCTTTCACCCTTGGTCAGCGCCACCGCCACCCGCAGCACGGGAAAGCCGACGCCGCGCACCACGAACCGCACGATGCCCGAAGGCAGTTCGCCAAAGATGAAATGCCCCAGTGAATCGGTCACCACCGTTCTTCCACCCACGTGCACGACGTTGGCGCCAGACACGCCCGACCGGGACGTTGCGTCGACGATGCTTCCCTGGAGTTGCCCGCTGCCGGCCTGCGCCCATGCGGAGGACATGGGCGGGACCGGAAGGGAGAGCATCAGGCAGATCGCTCCGCCTCGGGCAGACATGAGAGTGGTCACTCGCAAAGCTGAGGGTTGCGGCCTTGGACGTTTTTCCGTACCATGGCGACATCTACCGCAGAAACAATCATCGCGGAAATCATTGAATGCGCAAGGACACCTCCGTCCCGGCGGGTAATCTACCGCCGCAAAACGCGCTCCCCCGTATTCCAGTTAGTCCCCCCACCCGTCAGGGAGGTTGTACATGCACAGGGATCGAGTACTGATCCGCAGGGTCCTTCAGTTCGGGACGGCGCTCGCAGCCGTCATGGTGTGCGCCACGTCCGTCGCGGCGCAACAGACTGTCTTTGCTGGCAAGGTAACGTCAGAGGGAAGGCCCCTGGGCGGGGCCAGTGTGGGTATTCCCAGCCTCGGCGTTGGTGCGATCACGGCCGTTGACGGGCACTACAACTTCAGCATCGACGTCTCGAAGAGTGGTGGTCGTACGGTCGACCTGGTTGCCCGGTATATCGGGCACAAGCCCAAGCGGCTGCCCCTCATTCTGAAGGTGGGGCGCGTCGACAAGGATTTCGATCTCGAGAAGGACATCCTGAATCTCGAGCAGGTGGTGGTCACCGGTGTCAGCGGTGCCACGTCCCAGAAGAACACCGCATTCTCGGTGGCCGTCGTCGATGAGACGGCGCTGAAGGACGCACCCGGCACCTCGCCGCTGGCGAGTCTCAGTGGCAAGATTGCCGGCGCCAGCGTTGTGACCACGTCAGGCCAGCCGGGCTCGGCGCCTTCCATCCGCCTGCGGTCGCCCGCCAGCATCTCGGGCAAGACCGATCCGCTCATCATTGTGGATGGCACCATTACTCGCCTGTCACTGGCGGACATCGCATCGGAAGACATCGAGCGTGTAGAAGTCATCAAGGGGGCGGCGGCCAGCTCCCTGTACGGCTCCGACGCCGCCAACGGCGTGGTGCAGATCTTCACCAAGCGTGGCGCCAGCCTCGCGGAAGGGCAGAGCTCCTTCACCGTCCGCAACGAGTTCGGCCGCAACACGCTGCCCCGCACGGTGCCCGGCAACCTGTCGCATGCCTACAAGATCAAGGCGGACGGCAGTTTCGATCGCGACGCCAACGGCAATCGCGTCCTCAAGCCCGACCAGATTTCCGACAACCCGTACCAGCAGACGTACGACCAGCTCGGGCAGGTCTTCCATGACGGCAGCTTTATCACGAACTACGCATCATTCGGCCAGCGTCGCGGTGAGAACAACTTCAACGCGTCGTTCCAGAACACGAAGGACGGCGGGGTGCTCAACCTGCTGTCGGGCTTCTCGCGGCAGAACTTCCGCCTGAACCTGGATCAGGCGCTAAGCGACAAGATCGATCTGTCCACCGGCGCGTTTTTCGGCCGTTCGCATGGCGACCAGGGTGAGGACGCCCAGATCTTCTTCGGCCTGCGATTCCTCGAGCCGAACATCGATCTGCTCGCGCCGAACAAGGATGGCACCCCGTACATCGCCAACATCAAGCAGCCACCGGCGTCGGGAAACCTCGTCAACCCGTTGTACGGGCTCTCACAGCGGCAGATCAATAATGATCGCGATCGTTTCACCGGCACGTTCAAGACCCGCTATCGTCCGCTCACGTGGTTGACTGCCGAGGCGAACGTCAATTACGACGTCGCCAACGAGAACTACAAGAATTTCCGCCCCCTCGGCTTTTCGAGTTCGACCGGCGCCAAGGACAAGGGTGCACTGTTCCAACAGGCGAGGAACGACCGGTCGTACAACACGGGTGCTACTCTCACCTCGTTCCGCACCTGGGACTGGTTCACCAACACGACCAAGATTGCGTACGTCTACGAGGATCAGACCAACGCGTTCGTGAACGTGAACTCCTCGGCGCTCACTGTGCCGAACGTACCGGAGTTTGCGGCGTACTCCCCTGATCCGAACACGCCCGTCATACCGGGATCCCGTACGGAGCAGTTGCGGTCCAAGAACGCGTTCCTCGTGTCCACGTTCGAGATCAAGGATCGCTACATCCTCGACGGCGTCATTCGCCGCGATGAATCATCGCTGTTTGGTGCCAGGCAGCGCGGGCAAACGTACAATCGGTATTCGGCGGCGTACCGGGTTTCGCAGGATTTCCACATTCCCGGCGTGGATGAATTCAAGCTGCGCGCCTCGTACGGCACGGCCGGCCTGCGTCCCGAGTACGATGCGCAGTATGAAATCCTCCAGATTTCCGCGGGCAGTCCGCAGAAGATCACGCTGGGAAATCCGGACTTGAAGCCGGCATTTTCCACCGAGAAGGAGTACGGTTTCAACCTGAATTTTCTCTCGCGCTTCACGCTCGAGTACAGCTACTCCGACAAGGTCACCAAGGACCAGATCATTCAGGTCCCGTTGTCTGCGGCCGCCGGTTACCGCACGCAGTGGCAGAACGCTGGAACGCTTGCCGGCAATACGCACGAACTGGCCGCCAGTGTCCTCCTGCTCTCGCAGGCAGATTATTTCTGGCGCGTCAACGTGACCGGCGACCGCACGCGCTCTCGTATCACCGCGCTGTCCGTGCCGCCCTTCCTCAGTGGCCCGGACGATAACACCAAGATTTTCCGTATCGCGGCTGGCGAACCGTACGGCATCATTTACGGGGAGCGCTTCATCAAGACCGCTGATCAGCTGGCCACCACCCTGGCTGCAAAGAAGCTCACCGGCGCTGCCTCCGACTATGTCGTGAACGAAGAGGGCTATTACGTCAAGGCCAGTGTGAAGGGCACGAAGGACGAGCGTCCGCTCAAGGCCTTCCTCGCGGACGGCAGCTCGCTCCAGACCATTGGTGACGTGAATCCCGACTTCAACGCATCATTGAATAACACGATGCAGTGGAAGGGCCTGTCTGTGAACACGCTCTTCAACTGGGTGAAGGGGGGCAACATCTACAACCTTACCCGCCAGTGGCCGTTCAACGAGGAGCGCGATCCCATCTTCGACCAGCGCAACAAGCCGCAGGCGGAGAGAAAGCCAGTGAACTATTACAAGGTGTTTTACAACGGCATCAACGCCGATGATTTCTTTGTGGAAGACGGTTCGTATGTACGCCTCCGCGAACTGTCCGTGAACTGGCAGATCCCCACCGCACTCGTGCGCACGCTCAGGCTCGGCTCGGTGCAGGCCCCACGGATTGGCCTGGTCGGGCGCAACCTGTGGACCTCCACCAACTACACCGGTTACGATCCCGATGTCAGCGGTACGGGAACGCCGGCGAAACCGTTCACCTATCGCGTGGACAACTTCAGCTACCCCGCGTACCGCAGTCTCACCGCCATGTTCGAATTCGGCTTCTGAGCCGCTACCTCACTGAATCAGGAGACCGACACTTATATGAAGAGAATGAATCGAGCCCTCGCCGCTGGTATTGCCGCCCTGTGTGTTGTGGCGGCGTGCAACAGCGACCTGAACGTCGTCAATCC
>JAYVNZ010000456.1:0-15405 GCA_043758185.1 Gemmatimonadaceae bacterium
GCCGTGCCGGCCTCCTGCGCGAGGAGCGCGAGGGTGGAGCGCGGGTCGCGGGGCGCGATACTCCAGGGCTTTGCGCGAATGGGCGCGAGCGGGTCCGTCACAACCCCGCCACCGAGCGTGGCGACGGGTGAGGCGGCGCGCAGCACGAAGCGGTCGCCAGCGCGAACGACCACGGGCTCGTCCAGCACTACACGCGCCGAGAGAGGCACGCCGGCAACTAACGTGTCTCGCACGACGAGGCGCGCGCCCACCTCACTGGTGCCGAGGTGAAAGCGCACACGCGAGCGCGGTCCCAGCGTGGACGTCGCATGTGGAAGGAGCATGATGTCGGCGCGGATGACGCGCGTCTCGCCCCACGCGTCGCTCTGCACCAGCACGGAGCCGCGATGCACCTGGTCCAGCTCCACGCCCACGAGCGCGATGGCGGCGCGATCGCCGGCACACACGCTGTCCACCACGTGACCGTGCGCATGCAGGCCTCGCACGCGCGCCGCGGCATTGAGGGGAAAGAGGCGCACCGCTGCGTCCCGTGCGAGCGTACCCGACCAGACCGTTCCCGTGACCACCGTGCCAGTGCCGCGCACGGTGAAGGCGCGGTCCACCGGGAGGCGAAAGATGTCGTCGGACGATCGCGCGGGCACTGTGGCGGCTGCGTCGGCCAGCGCATCGCGAAGTGCGTCGAGGCCCGCGCCGGTGGTGGCCGACACGGGAATCACCCGCGCGTTCGCCAGCGACGATTCCGCCAATGTGGTGCGGACGTCGTCTTCGACGAGCGCGAGCCATTCCGCGTCGACAAGGTCGGACTTGGTAATGGCGACAACCCCGGTGGAGATGCCAAGGAGCGAGAGAATGGCCAGGTGTTCGCGCGTCTGCGGCATGACGCCGGAGTCCGCGGCCACCACGAGCAGTGCGAGGTCGATGCCGGTTGCGCCAGCGACCATCGTGCGCACGAAGGCTTCGTGGCCCGGCACGTCGACGACGCCCACCTGCCCCACGCCGTCGAGCACCAGCGGAGCGAAGCCGAGGTCGATGGTGATGCCGCGACGCTTCTCCTCGGGCAATCGATCCGTGTTCACGCCGGTGAGTGCGTACACGAGAGTCGTCTTGCCATGATCGATGTGGCCAGCGGTGCCGAGTATCATGGTTGCAACTGCCCTACCATCGCTGCTCCTCCCACATCTCCAGCGCGCGCAGCGGCCGACCATCAGCAAGGTGCTCGGCGAGGAATTCCCGCAGGAGCCGCTGGTGCGCACGTGTGGCGGCGTCGCCGAGGGGTGTGCCGGCATCACCCTGCAGAAAGCCGCGCAGCGCGTCGCGCGCTTCGGGCGGCAGCACACGGCCGGCCGGTGCGAGACGTCCGCACCGCAGGCAGAGTGCACCGCCGGCGCGATGGCTGAACATGACGGTGGCATCGTGCGCGAGCGCGTCGTGACACTCGCCGCAGATGTCGACCGCGGGTGCGAAGCCCAGTTCGGCGACGATGCGCCACGCACTGGCGAGCGTTGCGGTGAGCGCCTCCTCGGACGACGCGGCAGCGAGCGCGTCGAGCGAATCCGCCACGGCGTCGAAGAGGGAGCCGTCATCCGCATCGCGCCCGAAGCGCAGCGTCAATTCCGCAATGGCGCTGGCGCCCGCGAAGCGGCCCATGTCTTCGCCGAGCATGGGGCGGGCGCGTACGACGTCGAATCCGCTGAGGGTGTCGAGGTCGCGCCCGGGCTTGGCGTAGAGGTGGGCACTGCCCTGCGCGAACAGGTCCAGTGCGCTGCCGAACCGCCGGTTCGAGCGGCGCGCGCCCTTGGCGAGGACGCTGCGCACCCCGCCGTCACGTGTGACGAGCCGCAGGATGCGCGAGGACTCGAGGTAGTCGAACGAGTGGAGGACGATGGCGTCCGTCGCGAGGATTGCCATGCGTGAAAGATAGCTGGGCGCGGGATTGGCTCGGTTGCGAAGACCAGGTCCTTCGCTTCGCTCAGGACGACAGGTGCTCGGCGGACAGCGCTGCCGCCAGCCGTTCCTTCAGCGCGGCGCGCGTGGTGGCGTAGGCGGCAGCATCGAGTGTCGTGTCACCGCGCTCCATGCGCGCATCGAGCTGTGCAATGGCAGCGATGAGACCCTCGCTCTCGCGCTCGGCCGGTGCGACGCGTGCCACCGGCGCTGCGCGTCGGCCCAGCAGCGCGCGCGCAAGTGCGCCGGCCATGACCACGGCAATGAGTCCCGCTACGGCGATCAGCACCTTGGTGCGTGTTCCTTCGGCCGACAAGGGCACGGTGACACGGACCTCGGACGCGGCCGGCGCATCCTGGCCGAGGAACCGCTTGAACGTGCGTCCACCTGTCGTCGCCGCGGCCATGGAACGGAGCCCTGCCCCACTCACCTGGGCGCCGGGTTCCTCGACGAGCACCTCGAGCACCACCGTGGGCTTCTCGAGGGAAACGGTGAGTGGAAAGGCAGCCGGCGGCAGCGTGTAGGAATAGCTGATCTGCTTGACGCCGGGCCCGAACGGCGCGAGTAGCACGACACGATTGCCGCGCGCGGCGAGTGCGCCGGCAGAGACGTCACCCTCACCACCCGCGAAATTCTCCGCGCTCCTGGGCAGCACGCCGTTCCACACCGGGGTCAGCGAATCGCGGCCCACCACCGTGACGGTGGTGTCGTTTGACAGCTCCCACACTTCCACGATGTTCCGCAGTCCGTCGGGGCGCGGGGCGCTCACCACCACGTGATGCCCGCGCACGTGCAGCTCCACTGCGCGCGACGTGGTGTCGAACACGGTGATCTCCCCTTCCTCGCCCGTAGCGCGCTGGCTCTTGAGCGGCGTGGAGAAATAGGCGATGCCGCGATAGATGGCTGCGGCGAAGTACACGGCTTCATCCGACAGCGGGCGCCGGTAGTGCAGCGTGTACCGACCGGCTGCATCCGTGCGAACGGAATCGACGGGACCACTGCTGTCCGTTCCCACACGGTGCAGCGTGACCATGACGCCGGCAACGGGGATGTCCTTATTCACTGCGGGCGACGACACGCGGCCGGCCACCAGGGCCTTGTCGTCGCCGGCGGGCAACCGTTTCGCACTGCCCGTCACCACACGCTGCGCGGCGGTGCGGGTGGCCAGCGACAGGAGCGCAACGAGCGCCACTACCAACCACTGTGCCTGATTACGGATTGAACTTGCCAAAATCTTCGGGGCGCAGCGTTTCGAGGTAGCGCTTCAACTGCTCTGCCGTGAGTTCCGCATCCACATCGTCGGACGGCGCGCTGAAGTCGGGAGCGGTAAAGAAGTCGGGCGTGTCGTCGCCGTGCTCGTCGTCGTTGCTGTCATCATCCTCATCCCCCGTCTCGTCGGCCGGATCCGACAGCAGCTCCTCCGCCGCGAAGATGGGCGCGGAGAGCCGCAGGGCGATGGCGATGCTGTCCGAGGGGCGTGCGTCGATGGTGACGAGCTTGCCCGCGTGCTGGAGGTGCAGCTCGGCGAAATACGTGCGCTCCTGCACACGGGTGATGTTCACGTCCAGCAGGCGCGCGCCCATGCCCATGATGAGGCTGCGCACGAGATCATGCGTGAGCGGCCTGGCGCGCTTGACGTTGTGCATGTGCAGCACGATGGACTCCGCCTCGGGTTGGCCGATCCAGATGGGCAGCAGGCGGGCGCCGTCCTTTTCCTGGAGGACCACCACGTACGAATTCGACGCACTGTCGAGGCCGAGTCGCGAGACGAAGACTTCGATCATGCCGCAATGTACCCCGGGTGGGGCGCGGAGGTTACCGCACCCGCACCGGGTGTGAGCCTACTTGTCCGCGCGCGCGGCGCGCTTGAGCGCCGCTGCCTTGTCCGTCCGCTCCCAGGTGAACAGCGTGGCGGCGTTGCGTCCGCTGCCCACCTTCTGCGGCGTGCGGCCGAAGTGGCCATACGCAGACGTGGCGCCGTAGATCGGCTTGCGCAGGTCGAGCGCGGTAGTGATGCCCTTGGGGGTGAGGTCGAAGTTGGCGGTCACCGCGTCGAGGATCCGCGCTTCGGGAACTGTAGCTGTGCCGAACGTGTCGACGCGTACGGACACGGGCTCCGCCACGCCGATGGCGTACGCAACCTGCACTTCGCAGCGACGCGCCAGGCCGGCGGCCACGATGTTCTTGGCCACCCAGCGCGCCGCGTAGCACGCAGAGCGATCCACCTTGGAGGGGTCCTTGCCGCTGAAGGCACCGCCACCATGCCGGCCCATGCCGCCATAGGTATCCACGATGATCTTGCGGCCGGTCAGCCCCGCATCACCCTGTGGTCCGCCGATGACGAAGCGGCCCGTGGGATTGATGTGGTACTTGATCTTCTTCTGGCGCAGCTCCTTCGGGATGGATGCCTCGATGACGTCGCTGATGATCGCCTTGCGGAGCTTGGTGTTGTTGATGCTGTCCGCATGCTGGGTGCTGATGACGACGGTATCCACGGCCACCGGCTGGCCATCCTCGTAGACCACGGTGACCTGCGACTTGCCGTCGGGGCGGAGCCACTTGAGGTCGCCGCTCTTGCGCCGATCTGCGAGCGCCTTGGTGAGCCGATGCGCGAGCATGATCGGCATGGGCATCAATTCGTCCGTCTCGTCGGACGCATAGCCGAACATCATGCCCTGGTCGCCCGCACCACCGGTGTCGACGCCCTGGCCAATGTCGCGCGACTGGCGGTCGATGGTGCTCATGACCGCGCAGGTATTGCTGTCGAAGCCGAAGCCGGCATCCGTGTAGCCGATGTTGCGGATGGTATCACGAACGATGTCCGGCAGGTGGACATACGCGCTGGTGGTGATCTCGCCCGCGATGACCGCGAGGCCAGTGGTCACCAGGGTCTCGCAGGCCACGCGGGCGGCGGGATCCTTCTCGAGGAGCGCATCGAGAACGGCGTCGGAAATGGCATCCGCGACCTTGTCGGGATGCCCTTCGGTCACGGATTCGGATGTAAAGAGACTGCGATCATGCACGGCGGGTTCCCCACTAGCAGTTGGAGAGGAAGAAAGAAGGCCCGACACCATGCTGCCGGGCCCAAATGCCATCGGAGTGAGGGCGCACGCGAAAGAAAGCGGATCAGCCGGGCCCGGGCAACCCGTCATAGAGGTATGGTGCGTCTCCGATCACGTCCGCGAGCCGCCGCGCCAGTTCGTGGCGCGCCTGCTCCGCCGTCAGCGCGCGCAACGCGGCCGACGCGGCGAGCTTGGCGTGCGCGGCGGTCACGCTGCGCACGATCTGCTTCACGAGGGGCACGGAGCGTGGCGCCACGCTCATCTGTCGCACGCCCAGCCCGAGCAGCGCGAACGCCATGAGGGGTTGCGAAGCCATCTCGCCACAGACCGCCACGTCGATGTCGCCCAGGTCGGCGACTTCCACCGTGCGCTTGATGAGGCGGAGCACGGCGGGATGCAGTGGCGTGAATCGCGGCGCGAGGTTCGCGTTGCCGCGATCCACGGCGAGCGTGTACTGCACCAGGTCGTTGGTGCCGATGCTGAAGAAGTCCACGTCGCGCGTAAGCGTGTCGCTCGCGACCGCCGCAGCAGGCGTCTCGATCATCACGCCGAGCGGAACGTCGGCGCGGAATTCCACGCCACGGTCCGTCAGCTCGCGCGCGGCCTGGTCGAGCAACTCCCGCGCGGCGAGCACCTCGTCCAGGCTCACGATGAGCGGCAGCATGATGCGCAGGTCGCCATGCACCGCGGCGCGCAGCAGTGCCCTCAGCTGCGTCTTGAACATCTCCGGCTGGTCCAGGCACATCCTGATTGCGCGCCACCCCAGGAACGGATTGGCCTCCGTGGGAAAACCGCCCACCGGCAACTTGTCGCCCCCGATGTCGAACGTGCGGATGATGACGGGGTATCCGGCGAAGGCCTCAACCACCCGGCGGTACGCGCGATACTGCTCATCCTCGTCGGGCATGCTCGCCCGGCCCACCACCAGGAATTCCGTACGCATCAGGCCAACGCCCTCGGCGCCACTGCGCGCGGCGGCTTCGGCTTCTTCCGGGATGTCCACGTTCGCGCGCAGCGTGACGCGCACGCCATCGAGCGTGATGGCTTCGAGCGCCGCCATGTCCGCAAGCGCCGCCTCGGCGATGGCTTCCTCGCGCTGGCGCTCGTGGTACTTCGCGATCTCGTCGTCGGTGGGATTGATGGCGAGCATGCCCGTGCTGCCATCGAGCACCACGCGCTCGCCTCCCTTGAGTGCCTCCGTGGCGTTGCGCAGGCCCACGATGGCGGGCAGGCCCAGCGACCGCGCAAGGATGGCCACGTGCGACGTGCGTGTGCCGGCATCGGTGGCAATGGCAACGATCGCGTGCTTCTCGAGCTGGACCGTGAGGCTCGGCGTGAGGTCGTGCGTGACCAGGATGGCATTCGCGCCCGGCGGCAGGTCCACCGGGTCATGATCGGGGAGGCCGAGCAGGATGGAGAGCACGCGGATGTGCACGTCGGTGACGTCGCCGACTTTTTCGCGCAGCATGGGGGACGCATGGCGCGCGAAACGCGTCCGCCATTCGAGCATCACCAGGTCGAACGCCTTGTCCGCGGCGATATTCTGCCGCACCAGCTCCTCCACACCGCGGGCCAGCTCACCGTCGTCGAGAATGGAGAGCTGTACGTCGAAGATGGCCGCCTCTTCAGCACCGGCGCGCGCCTCCACCCGCTCGCGCAGGGCCTGCAGACGCTCCCGTGCACGCGCCAGTGCGTCGTGGAAACGCGCAATCTCCGCCGGCACGCTCTCGTCCGGGATGATGCGATGCCGCACTTCCGGCACCTCCCATCGCAGCAGGTGCACGTAGCCGACAACGATGCCCGGTGACGCCGGGATGCCCTGGATCCGCTGGTCCACTAGCGCTCCCCGAACTTGCGCTGGATGAGGTCCGCCAGCGCGTCCAGCGCGGCATCGGCATCGCTGCCTTCCGCACGCAGCACGAGCGTGGCGCCGCACTCGGCCGCGAGCATCATCACCCCCATGATGCTCTTGCCGTTGACCTCCATGCCGTCGCGCGCAAGCGTGATCTCGCTCTGGAACTTCGCCGAAATCTTCACGATTTCCGCGGCGGGCCTCGCGTGGAGGCCATTCTTGTTGAGGATCTGAACGGAGCGTTCCATCAGCGAATCACGGAAACGAGGGCGAAGAGAGCAATCAGCACCAGTGCGACCTTGTACCCTTCGATACGACCATGCAGGCGCACGAGCACCATCGCCGCGAGCGCCGCGCCGGCCAGCACCGTTCCGAGCAGCGCGACGTGATGGCCGAGCAGGCGCGCCGCCGTCAGCGGCAACGCCACACCGGCGATGGCTGCCGCCGCACGGGACAGGTGCGTCGGCCCCTGTCGCAGTACGGGATTGGCCAGCGCCGACGCCACCTTGAGCCCGTGCGTCCACCCAACGTGCAGCCCCCAGGCGCGGAGCGCGAGATGGCCTGCATTGTAGAGCAGGAAAAACGTGAGCAACACCACGGCCGGTCCCGCACCGAGTCCGAAGCAAAGCAGCCCGATCAACGAACAGAATGGTAGCCACGCGGCCCAGACCAGGCGGTCACCCACGCTGCCAAGCGGGCCGCAGAGCGCCGTGCGGAACCGCTCGATGTGGGTGGGATTCACCCCGGATAATTCAGCCCGCGCCAAGGCGCCCACGGCTACCGACGCCATGTACGGATGCGCATTGAAGTACGCGCCCTGGCGCGCCAGTGCTGTCTTGAACGCTGGCCCGTGGACGCCGCCGGGCAACCCGCGCAGCGCCGGCTCGACGCAGAACGCGATACCGTTGCCCAGCAGGGTTTCGTAGTTCCACGAGCCCTGCATGGCCAGCAGGCGACTGAACACGTTCACCCACGTGAGTGGGGAGACCCTGGGCGGCGGCGCCATCACCGACGGCGCGGTCATCGGCCCATCAGGAAGAGGAGGCCCACGGCCAGGCCGCCGACGAAATACCACCGTGATCCCCGGGCAGAGTGGAAGATCGTCCACGAGGCGCCGCCCGCCACTGCCGCCGCGATGCCGACGACGAAGCCGCGCGAGAGCGGCTCGCTCAGCGACCACACGCCAAGGATCGCGCGCGCAACGGGAAACAGCAGCACGTACGCTCCCGCCGTCAGCACCGCGGCACGCACGGCGTCTGCCGTGAGTCCGGCGAGCTGCAGGCCGATCACGGTCCCGCGCGAGCCGGCATCGAGCGCTGGCCGCCGACGACGCGCCAGCCACGCATTGAACACGCGCAACTGCACCAGCGTGAGGCCGCCCACCCAGGCTGTTGCCAACGCCGCCAGGACGCCGATGGAAAGCGCACCCGCGCGCTGCCCCTGCATGGCTGCTGCGATGGCGCCACCGACGACAGCCGCGGAACCCCACTCCGGGTAGCGCGAGGCGCCAAACGGAAGGGTGGCCAGCGCGATGAGCTCGAGCGTGACGCCAATGAACAATCCCATCGCTGGATCACCCACGAACGCGCCCGCGAGCGTTGCGGCCACGAGCGGCCGCGACACCATCATCTGCGGAAAGCACACGACGTCGAGCCCAAGGACGCCGCCCAGGAGTGCGAGCGGGAGCAGTTCCCTCATGCACCCTCCCGTGCGGTCATGAGTTCCGTCAGCGGCACCGCACGCGTCGCGGGGACGTCCTGTGCCGTGACCACCGCA
The DNA here is from genome assembly GCA_043758185.1 of Gemmatimonadaceae bacterium. GTDB lineage: Bacteria > Gemmatimonadota > Gemmatimonadetes > Gemmatimonadales > Gemmatimonadaceae > AG11. Next base: position 8,635 of record JAYVNZ010000456.1, read on the forward strand.
CCGAGTGTAGCGAGCTCCGCCAGCGCCGCCTGTTCGGCCGCCGTGAGAAACACGTAGCGAAGGTGCTGCGTGCGGCCCGCGCGATGGTGGATGCCGCCCACGTTCACTTCCCGCACGCCGCCGTTCACCACCAGTGTACGCATGGTGGCAATGTCTCCGGTGAGCAGGATGCCGGGACGCCCCTCCCTACGATAACCGTCGAGCAGGCGCGCGGCGTCGTCTGCCGAATGAAAGCGCACCTCCATGTCCGGCGGCACACCCATGCGGTAGAGGTCCTGCTCCCAATCACTGGATGCCACGGCGTCGTCCACCAGCACGATGAACTTCACGTCGAGCGGCTGCCCCCAGCCCACAACGACCTGCCCATGAATCAGGCGGTCATCGATGCGGTTCAGGACGAGCGTCACGCGGGCGTTCCGCTGTGCACGGTGACCGCGGTGCGGCCCCGCTCTGCCGCACTTGCGGCGGCCTCCGCCGCGTTCGCGTTTGCTGAGAGCGCAAAGTCGAGCAGCATGGGCAGGTTGGTTCCGGCCACGAGCACCCCCTCGCCGATCTCGCGCAGCACACGCCGCGCGGCCATGGTGCAACTCCCCGCCTGAAGGTCGGTGAAGATGACGCGTGCGCCCGTGGTCATCATGGTGTCGCGCAGCAGGCGCTGGATGTCCTCACCACAGAGGTCGCGCACCTGGATGGGCAGGAGGGTGGCACCCTGCCCCGTGATCTGCTCCACGGCGGACACCATGCCCGCGGCGAAATCCGCGTGACCGGCCACGAGCGCGCGCGGCACCACGTCACTCATGGTCTTCGCGCAGGTAGCGCTGGATCTCGGACTTGTCGCGCATCTGCTTGATGAGCGCGGCATTGAATCGCTCGGCGGGGTCGATGCCGCTGAACTTGAGCAGGTGGTGCATGGCAATGACCTCGGCGACAACCGTGATGTTCTTGCCGGGATTGAGCAGGATGGTGATGCGCGGTGTGGGCACGCCAAGGATGTCCATGGTTTCCCCGTCGAGCCCTGTGCGGTCCGCCTCGGCGCCCTGCTGCCACTCCACCAGTTGCACCACGACCTCGATGCGCTTCTGCTGCCGCACGGCCCGGATGCCGAAAATGGCGGGAATGTCCACGAGTCCCACGCCGCGAATCTCCATGTAGTGGCGCTGGAGTTCGTGACCGCGGCCAATGAGCACCTCGGTGCCGCGCCGTCGCACGAGCACCAGGTCGTCGGCAACGAGGCGGTGGCCGCGCTCCACCAGGTCCAGCACGCATTCCGACTTCCCGATGCCACTCTGGCCCATGAAGAGCACGCCCACACCGTACACATCGGCGAGGGAGCCATGCAACGTGGTCTGCGGCGCGAAGTGGTCCTCGAGCCATGGCTTGACGCGATTGTAGAACTCGTTGGTCTTGAGCGCGGAGCGCAGAATGGCCACTTCGAACTTTGCTGCTTCCTCGACGACCTCCGCGGGAAGCTCGAGGCCCTTCGTGACGAAGAGACAGGGAAACGGAAAGGAAAAGAACTTCTGGAGGTGCTCACGGCGTGTGCCCGGATCGAGCGACCGGAGGTACGTGACCTCCGTTTCACCGAACACCTGGAGCCGCTCGGCGGGAAACCGTGCGACGAAGCCAGCCAGGGCAAGCCCGGGGCTCGATACGTCAGCGGCGGATACGACACGTTCCAGGCCTGAAGTGCCGTCCACGCGTTCGAGTTCCAGCAGGTCCTTCAACTGCTGAAACAGCTCAGCGACAAGCAAGGTGGTCACGCGCGAACCGCCCCTGCGGAAGCAGACTGCCTGGCCGCTTCGAGATGACGCTCGGTTTCCTCCGCGGCACGTTCCCACGTGAACGTCTCGGCGAACTGCCGCGCGTGAACACCCAGGGTGTTCACGAGCGCCGGATCCTGTGCCAGCTGGGCCATTGCCGTCGCCATCGCCTTGATCTCCCCATGCGGAACGAGAAACCCCGTTTCGGCATCGCGCACGGATTCGCGGATGCCCGGTGAGTTGGACGCGATGACGGGTGTGCCGCAGGCGGCTGCCTCGAGATTCGTGATGCCCCACCCCTCCTTGGGCGACGCGAGCAGGAGGGCCCACGCCCTGCGCAGCAGCGCCAGCTTGTCCGCCTCGTCGATACGCCCAAGAAACCGTACGCGCGCGCCGAGGTCAAGCGACGCCGCAAGTCGCTCCAGTGCTGGCCGGTAGTCGCCGGCTCCCGCGATCTCGAGGGTCGCCGTGGGATGCTGCATGGCCGCGAAGGCGCGAATGACAATATGCACGCCCTTGTATTTCTTCAACCGGCCGAGGTAGGCGAACACGGGCTCGGCCGCGCGTGTGCCGTCGCACGGGGTGTACGTCACGGTGTCGATGCCGGGGTAGATCACGGCAACGGATGCGCGCGGGACGCCGCGCTGGGCGAGATCGGCCGCGGTGCTCGTGCTGATGGCCTGGAACGGCACGCCGCGATACGCTCGTCCAAGGGGACGTTCCGCCAGCCAGACCGCCGCCGCCAGCGGCGCGGCAAATTCGCGGAATGCCGTGGACCCGAACAGGTGCGGTACGAGCGCCACCACCGGCGGGCCGCCCCATCGCGGTGTGTAGAGCGGCACCTTGTTGACGTCTTCCACGAGCAGGTCGAACTGGTGCAACTCCAGCGTGCGCTGGAAATACCGGCGCGCAAGAAATGGAAAGGTGTGCCGCGTGCCCACGCGAATCACGCGAATGCCGTCGAGCGCGGTGGTGGGCTCGCAGCCCGGCCATCCGCCGCAGAGCAGCGTGACGTCATGACCGCGCGCCGCAAGCCGGCCAAAGATCTCGTGCAGGTGGATCTCGGCCCCTCCCGCTTGCGGATTGTCCCGGTCCTGCCAGTTGACGAGAAGCAGCCGCACTACATGCGCCCCATGCGCCGTGCAAGCGCGTCGAGCACGCCGTTCACGAACTTGGCGCTGGCCGCGCTGCCGTAGCGCTCCGCCAGGGTCACGGATTCCTGGATCACCACCTTGGGAGGTGTGTCGCCAATGGTGAGCTCGGCGGCCGCGAGCCGCAGCACGCAGCGCTCCACCGCGCCGATGCGCTCCATTCGCCAGTTGGTCGTGACCTCCGCCAGGTGGGCGTCGATCTCGGTGCGCCGGCTGGCCACCACCTTCACGATGGGAGCGGCCACGCGTCGTTCTTCCGGCGTGATGGCCATGTCGTCCCACACCTGCGTGGCGACCTTTTCCAGGTTGGCGGTATCGCCCCGCATGTCCCAGGCGTAGAGCGCCTGCAGTGCGCGCGCGCGCGCGCGGGTTTCAACCCTCGTCCGCGCCATCGAGCCGTTCGAAGAGATCAGACATCTCGAGTGCCGCAATCGCGGCATCCCAGCCCTTGTTGCCAAACTCGCCGCCCGCGCGGGCCTCGGCCTGCTCCATGTTGTCCGTGGTCAACAGCCCGAACCCGATGGGGATTTCATATTCGCTGCTGGCATCGGCCAGGCCGCGCGACGCTTCACCGGCCACGAAATCGAAGTGTGGCGTATCGCCACGGATGACGGCGCCCACCACCACGATGGCGTTGTAGCGCTCTGTAGCCGCCAGCCGGCGCGCTGCGAAGGGCAGCTCCCATGCGCCGGGCACCCACACCAGGTCGACGTCCTCGGACGCGGCCCCATGACGGATGAGCGCGTCCATCGCGCCGTCGGCCAGCTTGCTGGTGATGCTGTTGTTGAAGCGGGAAGCGAGGACGGCATAACGCCGGCCCTCGCCGTTAGGTACGCCGTTGAATTCAGCCATGTCTCGTCAGGAGGCCAGCAGGTGACCGAGTTTGTCGCGCTTGGTGCCCATATATCCGGCATTCTCGTCATTGCGCGGCTGCACGATGGACACGCGTTCGTCCACGCGGAGACCGTAGCCCTCGAGACCCACCATCTTGCGCGGGTTGTTGGTGATGGGGCGAATGGAAGTGAGGCCGAGGTCGAGGAGGATCTGCGCGCCGATGCCGTAGTTGCGCAGGTCCGGCGCGAAGCCGAGTCGTTCGTTGGCCTCCACCGTATCCGCGCCGCCATCCTGGAGCTCGTAGGCCTTGAGCTTGTTCAGCAGGCCAATCCCGCGCCCTTCCTGGTCGAGGTACACAATCACGCCCCGTCCCTCGGCCTGGATCATCTGCATCGCGGTCTCGAGCTGCCAGCCACAGTCGCAGCGCATGGAATGGAAGACGTCACCGGTGAGGCACTTGGAGTGCATGCGCACAAGCGTGTCAGCACCGTCGCCGACTTCACCATAGACGATGGCGACGTGCTCGGCGGTGTCGACGTCGTTGCGATAGCCCACGATCTTCCACGTGCCGAAATTCGTGGGCAGGCGCGCTTCGGCAACGCGGTGCACCAGGCGCTCGTTCTTGAGCCGATGCGCCACGAGTTGGGCGACGGTGATGAACGTGAGGCCATTCGCCTTCGCGAACTCGATGAGCTGCGGCCGCTTGGCGGTGCTGCCGTCTTCGTTGAGGATCTCACAGATCACGCCGGCCGGATACACACCCGCAAGGCGGGCGAGGTCCACGGCTGTTTCCGTGTGTCCGGTGCGCTGGAGCACGCCCCCATCGCGCGCGCGGAGCGGAAAGACGTGGCCGCCGTGACGAAGGTCGCCCGGCACCGTGGCAGGATCCACGATGGTGCGAATGGTGGTGGCGCGGTCCTGTGCGCTGATCCCCGTGGTGACGCCGAAGCGCGGCGAGGCATCCACGCTCACGGTGTACGCGGTGCGGTACTCATCGAGGTTGCTCTCGGCCATTGGCGCGAGGCCCAGCTGGTCCACGCGCTCGCCCGTGAGCGCCAGGCAGATGAGGCCTCCGGCGCGCTTGATCATGAAGTTGATCGACTCAGCGGTGATGAGCTGGGCCGAGCACACGAGGTCGCCTTCGTTCTCGCGATCTTCGTCGTCTGCCACGATCACGAGCTTTCCGGCCCGAATGTCCGCGACGGCCTGTTCTACAGTGTTGAATGGCATGATTTCAGTGAGATAAAGAGCAGGTCCTTCCCTTCGCTCAGGACGACAGCCCCACGTACGGCGCCACGAGCTGTCGCACGTACTTCCCGAGCATGTCGGCTTCCACATGTACGGCATCGCCGACAGCCAGCGCGCCCAGTGTGGTGTGTCGCCAGGTGAATTCAATGAGGGATAACTGGAGAATCCCCGGCGCAGGGAGAGCGTTCACCGTGAGGCTCACCCCGTCGATGGTGACGGAGCCATGCAGGACCATGAGCGGCCCCAGTTCGTCGGGAAGCCGGACGTTCACGAGCAGGGCGTCGTCGCGGCGAGCCATGGCCACCACCACACCAACATCGTCGACGTGACCCTGCACCAGGTGCCCACCCAGGCGGTCGCCAAGGCGCATGGCACGCTCCAGGTTCACGCGGCGGCCGGCATGCCAGTCGCCAATGGTGGTGCGGCCAAGGGTGGTGACCACCGCGGCCACGTCGAACCATCCGGGGCCGGATTCGCGCACCGTGAGGCAGGCGCCGTTCACGGCCACACTCTCGCCCGTGGCGAGGCCCGTGTAGCGCGACGCAACGCGCATGAGGCGCCCGACCTCAGTCTGCTCGACGCGCTCGACGACGCCCACGTCGTCCACCAAGCCAGTGAACACTTCAAAAAGCTCCAGATCTGGGTAAAGCGGGTCGCTCGCTACCGGGACAGCCGGCACAGGTCCTTCCTTCCACTTTGCGCACGCCAGACGCAAAGTCAGGGCGACGGCGCATACGTCGTCATCTGGTCGTCACCGAAGTGCCGTGCGTCCGTCACGCGCCACCGGTGTGCCGCAAGGAGCGTCGTGCCGGGCACCCCGGCAAAGGCGTTCAACGCGCCCCCCCCGAGGATGACGGGTGCACGAAAGATAATCAGGCGGTCCACCAGCGCTTCCTGCAGGAACGACGAGGCGAGCGCCGCACCGCCTTCCACCAGCAGCGAGCGAATGTCCGCGCCCCGCAGCGCCACCAGCGCATCAGCGAGCGTGGCAGCGTGCACCAGCGTCACGCCCGCGTGCTCCAGCACCGCCGCATGCGCGGGATCGGGCGCCCAGCATACGACGATCGTGCGATGCTCTCGCGCGGTCTGGACAAGGCGTGACGTGACAGGAAGACGGGCGGATGTGTCGAACACGATGCGCGCGGGTGGCACACGCGGTGAGTACTGCGCGTCACGCACGGTGAGCAGTGGGTCGTCGGCCCGCGCCGTGCCAATGCCAACGGCCACAGCGTCTGCGCCTGCACGAAGCCGGTGCACCTCTCGACGCGCGTCGGGTCCGGTGAGCCAACCGGGTTGACGCGTATGGTCCGTGAGGGCGCCGTCGAGCGACAGCGCGAGCTTGAGTTGCACGAACGGGCGCGGAGACGCGAGCGCGTGGAAGAACGGTGCGTTGAGTTCACGCGCGGCGGTTTCCTCCACGCCAATCTCGACCTGTACGCCGTTGGATTGCAGCCGGGCCGCGCCGCCCAACGCCACCGGGTTGGCGTCGGCTGCCGCGATCACGACGCGCGACACACCGGCGGCAAGCAGCGCGTCGACGCAGGGCGGCGTGTTGCCGTGGTGATTGCACGGCTCGAGCGAGACATACACCGTCGCGCCACGCGACGCTTCGCCCGCCGCAGTGAGCGCCTCGACTTCGGCGTGCGCGGCGCCGTAGCGCGTGTGCCATCCCTCGCCTACGATGGCACCATCGCGAACGACGACGGCGCCGACCATTGGGTTCGGCGCCGTCTGTCCCCACCCTTGTGCGGCGAGAGCCAGCGCGCGGCGCATGAACA
>JAYVNZ010000457.1:0-3150 GCA_043758185.1 Gemmatimonadaceae bacterium
GGGTTGTGCGCGGGCGGCGTCTTCGCCGGCACCCCGTCATCGGCGGGAGCCTCCTCGGTCACGGCGGCACGTACGACTGCGCGCGCCGCGCGCGGCCCCGGCACCTGCGATTCCTGTTCGGCGGGATTGAAGTTCACGATCTGCTTCCATCCACGCGCAAGTGCATCGGCGAAGATGAGCACAAGGTCGCCGGGCCTGGCCATGCAGAGGGCAGCTTCCACAGCCTCCTGTTCATCGATGATCAGCGTGATGCGATCATCCGGAATGCCATTGGCGCGGAGTGCGTTCGCCAGCATCATCGGCACCTCGTCCACGCCTCGCCCGCGCGCGCCGTCATCGCGGCGGCAGATGTACGCATCGAAGTCCGCGGCGGCGGCCACGGCGCCAATCGCATGAATGTCCTCGTCGCGACGATCGCCCGGCGCGGCGAGCACGCAGATGCGCCGGCCCTTCACTCCCATCCGGTTCACGAGCTGGCACATGGCGCTCACCGCGTGGGCATTGTGACCGTAGTCATACAGCACGCGGAATGGATGTTCGTCGTACACGTTCAACCTGCCCGGTGCCTGGAAGAACGTGCTGTCGAACGTGCGCAGGCCGTGGCGGATGTCCTCGAGCCGCACGCCCATGGAGAAGGCCATGGCCGCGGCGAACATCGCGTTCTGCACGTTGAACGTTGCACGCCCCTCGAGCGTGGCGGGAATGAGGTGCGTCCACAACAGCGGGATGTGCGCGCCATGATCGTAGATGGTGATCATGTGGCCATTCACGCCGGCCTCGATGGCGCACGCGCGGCCACCGGCGCGGATGTGCTCGCGCACGATGTCGTGCGCCGGATCCATCGTGACGTAGCAGATGTGCCGGGCCTCGGTATACGCGGCCATGCGCAGCGTGAGTGGATCGTCGGCGTTCAGCACCGCGGTATCCGTCGCAATCTCGACGATGGTGCGCTTCACCTCGGCGAGTTGCTCCAGCGTTTCGATGCCCTTCTGCCCGAGGTGATCGGGCTGGATGTTCAGCACGGCGCCTACGTCTACGTGGCGCATCGCCATTCCGGCGCGCAGCAGACCGCCACGAGCGGTCTCGAGGACAGCCACCTCCACCGCCGGATCGCTCAACACGATGCGGGCGGACGTGGGGCCCGTCATGTCGCCCTCCACCGTGCGTTGGCCGTCGATATAGACGCCATCTGTGGTGGTGAGTCCCACGCGCTTGCCGGCCAGCTTGTGGATGTGCGCGAGCAGCCGGGCAGTCGTCGTCTTGCCATTGGTGCCGGTGATCGCCGCAATTGGCACCGTGCTCGGCGCATCCTTGGGAAACAACATGTCGATCACCTTTCCCGCTGCATCGCGCGGACGCCCCTCGCTCGGCGCGGCGTGCATGCGAAACCCCGGTGCGGCATTCACCTCGCACACCGCGCCGCCCACGTCCTTGTACGATTGCGTGATGTCCGGCGACAGGAAGTCCACGCCCCCGATATCCAGGCCAATCGCCTGAATGGCGCGAATGGCCATCTCTGCATTGTCGGGGTGCACCACGTCCGTCATGTCCGTTGCCGTGCCGCCCGTGGACAGATTGGCCGTGAGGCGGAGGTAGACGTCGGTGCCGGCAGGAGGAATGGACGCCGGCGTCAGCCCACGCTTGGCCAGCAGCGCGAGCGCCTGATGATCGAGCTCGATCTGCGTCAGCACCTTCTCGTGCCCGATCCCGCGGCGCGGATCGGCGTTCACCGTGGCGACGAGTTCCGCAATGGTATGCACGCCATCACCCGTCACCTTGCCCGGCTCGCGCTTCGATACCGCAACGAGCTCTCCGTTCACCACCAGCATGCGGTGGTCATGCCCCACGATGAAGCTTTCCACGATCACGCTGCGCGAGTGCTCCTGCGCCTTCGTGAATCCCGCGGTCACCTCGTCTGCATTGGTGAGCGAGATGGACACACCGCGCCCATGGTTGCCGTTGTAGGGCTTTGTGACCACGGGGTAGCCCATGCGCTCGGCGGCCGCGACCGCACTTTCCGCGGTCTGGACGAGCTGCTGCTTCGGCACGGGCAATCCAAGGCGCGAGAGAATCCGGTTGGTTTCCTCCTTGTCGCCCGCAAGCTCCACGGCCACGTGCGACGTCCGACCAGTGATGGTGGCCTGGATGCGCTGCTGGTTGCAGCCATAGCCCAGCTGGATCAGGCTCTGGTCGTTGAGCCGAAGCCATGGGATCCCACGCTTCTCGGCCGCATGCACGATGCTCGCCGTACTTGGGCCCAATGCACGGCGCTGCGCGTAGCGAATGAATCCATCACGGCGGGCGATGAGGTCGAAGGCGTCGTCGAGATGACCTGCGGGCCGGAGCGCGCGGGGCAGGAGCGAATGCAGCAGGTCCAGCGCAACACTGGCCGCCTCGATGCCCACGTCCTGCTGCTCGTACTCGAACACGACGTCGTAGACGCCCGGACGCGACGTTCCGCGCGTCTTGCCGAACGTCACCTTCACTCCCGCCACGTTCTGCAGCTCGATGGCCACGTGCTCGAGCACGTGCCCCAGCCAGGTACCGTCGTCCTCGGACATCCGGCGTACGAATCCACCCGGCTCACCATACGAACAGCCGTGGTCGTGGAGGCCTGGCAGCGCGGCAAGCAGTGCATCGATGAACTCACGACCCAGCCGGCTCGTGGGCCACTGCTCCAGGTCGCCGAGGTCGAGGACCAACCGGATCACGGGAAAGTGGGCGTAGTGGCTCGGTCCCACGTACACGGACCTGTTGAGTATTTCCATGGGCTCAGTGTCCCGTGACGAACGTGGATGCGCCGTGTGCGATGCGCGCATGGAGATCGAACGTGGCGCCCGCCAGGAGGACGTGCACCTTCACGCCCGTCAGGGTCAACTCGTCGCCGGGTTTTGCCTCCGCAATGTTCGACACCTGCACGAGCGAGGGATCCACGATGGTCACCGATCCCGACCCGGTCACCTCGACTACTTCGTCGGGCCCCAGGAAGGCCGCAGTATCCTCGTCGACCCCCAGCCCGATGGCGAACGGGTTGTACGCGAGGGCCGTGAGCAATCGCCCCAGGCGCTCACGTTGCCGGAAGTGCTGGTCGATGATCACGCGATTGGTAAGGCCGAGTCCCGCACACATCGTCACCATGCCGGCGCGAGG
>JAYVNZ010000458.1:0-7078 GCA_043758185.1 Gemmatimonadaceae bacterium
CAACATCGCTGCGGCGCTTGGAGAATTCGAGCGCGCCGCGGTGCTCCTTCGGCAGGCGTGGGCCGGGGGTTGGGACTGGACCCTGTATCATCAGACACCTACTTATGAACTGCTGCGGGCGTCCCCTGGATTTCAGTCGCTGATCACACCGCGCGGATAGCCTAACGATCCGACCGCGCCCAGTAGAGCGTGGAGCGATACTCGAGCCGGGTGTATGCGTACCGGCGTGGATCATCGGCGAAGGCGAAACCGAAGATCTGGGTCACTGTCGATCCGCGCGCGGGAGTGAGGTCGACCGCTATCGCATTGCTGCCATCGTCGACGCCGATGCGACGGATAATGAATCCTCCCACCTGCGCGTAGAGTGCGCGCCCGTCGGCGCTCCACACGACCCGGCTGATTTCGTCAGAACGAGGGGCTTCCAGCCCAGGGATTGCGCGCCCTGTGTCGGCCGGTCCCTCGTATACGCGCTGACCGCAGAAAACGCGGCGTCCGTCCGGCGAGAGCGCCGCAGGCCCGAAGATCGTCACCGGTGTGACGGGCACCGCTGGCGCGCCATTGAGCGGCACGCGGAAGCATCGCCGGCCGCCTGTCACCGATGCCGATCCGAGCAGGCTTGCACCATCCGGATAAAACGCCACTGGAACAAAGCGTTCGAGTCCGGGCGGACGAATGGTGCGCGCTGCGCCAGCGCCAATCGGATAGAGTGTGAATCCATCCCTCACCCCGTACCGCGTCATTATCCACCGGCCGTCCGGCGAGATAGCCTTCGGCACGCCCTCCCCGATCGCGGCGAATCGGCCGTCCGCGAAACGCGCGCGCAGCACCCCCCCCTTCGACCACGAACTGGTTCCGGAGCTCTGGTCACTGAAGACCAGCATGCTTCCATCACGCGAGAGGACAGGATATACGCTGTTATCAAGCCACGAGACGTCGGAATCGGCCGGTGCGCCAGGCATGCGCTCGAAGATGCGCTCGGTCTTTTCCTCGCGTGTCACGAGCAGTGCCCCGTCTGCCCGACGGTCGAAAAGGCCGATGCACCACTCCGTGGGCGTGTGCGCCGGTGAGGGCGTCGACGATTTCGATCAGCAGCCGCACCGCCTCGTGAATGGGCAGCTCGCCTTCGCGCGCGAGCCGCTCGCGGAGCGACTCGCCTTTCACGTACGGCATGACGAAGAACAGTCGTCCTCCCGCCTCACCGGAATCGAGCAGCGGCAGGATGTGCGGATGCTGCAACTGGGCGGCGATCTTGATCTCGCGGAGGAATCGCGCAGCGCCGATCGACGCGGAGAGATCCTCGCGCAGCACCTTGAGCGCGACGTCGCGTTCGTGCTTCACGTCGCGCGCGAGGTATACGGTGGCCATGCCGCCGTGGCCCAGCTCGCGGTCTATTGCGTAGCGGTCGGCGAGAGCCTCAATGAGAAGGAGACGCTCGGTGGTCACTGCACTTTCCGGTCGCTCACCGCGGACGTGATGGAAGCGGGACCGATTCGCGGATCCGCGTGACGAGCTGCCCGTAGTCGCGGTGCGCGCGTTCAGCCGCGGCGCGCAGCCGCGGGTCGTTGACGACGGGGCGCAGCAAAGGCGGCATATCGTCGACGAACGAGAAGGCATTGTCGCCACCGCGCGCGACAATCGAGTCCGCGAGGGCGAAGAAACGATTCCAGTGCCCGAGCGCGGCGGCGGCTACGGCGACTGCCTTCCTATTCTGGAGCGTGTGGGGCGCCCGCTCGTAGACCCCCAGCAGGGCCACGACGCTGTCGCGCTCCCCGAGCGCCGCCAAGTCCCCAACTCGGGCGGAGGTCGCGCTAACCACGCCTTCGTAGCTGATGCTACGGAGCATGTGCAGGGACTCCTCGTAGTCGCCGGTCTGGAAGAGCACCGCGGCGCCGTTCAAGAGCGCATTGAGGTTCGCCGGATCAAGCGCGGCCGCGCGCCGTGCAAGGGCGCGCGCTTCCGCGCGCGTCGACGGCTTCCCTGCGAGCAGGATGGCGAGGTTGCTCGTCGTGTGCGCCGACAGGGGCTCCAGCTGTACCGAGAGGCGTGACTCGCGCTCGGCCTGCTCGAAACGACCCACGCGCGAATACGCGACGCCAAGCCACCGATGCGGAGTCGCCTGCCGTGGCGCGAGCGTGATGCTGCGGCGCAGCATGACCTCGGCGCTGTCGAGGCGGCTGACCGTCGAATAGCCGTAGCCCATGGCGGCCCACGGCTCCCAATTCACGCTGTCGAGCGCGATCGCGCGGTGCGCGGAGATGCGTGTCGAATCGAGTGCCAGCGTGGCCGCTGCACTGGCGTCGTAGTCCGGCAGCACGGCCCAGGCGGTGGCGAGTCCGGCCCATGCGTCGGCGAAATCGACGTCGCGCTCGAGCGCCTGGTGAAACAGCGCCATCGAGCGCCGCACGCCGCCGCCACGCCGATTCAGCTCATAGCGCCCGCGCAGGTAGAAGTCGTATGCTGCGGCGTCCTTCGTCTTCGACGCCGTTGCCACCGATGCCGTCGTCGCTACGGAGGCTCTGCCAGCGAGGGCCGGCGTCACCGCACCGACAATCGCCTGCGTCAGCCGCGCTTGCACTCCCAGGATGTCGTTCGCATCGGCGGTGAAACCATCGGTCCATAAACTCTGTCCGTCACTCCCGCGGGTGAGCTGCGCCGTGATGCGCATCTGGGTGCCAACGCGACGTACCGTGCCCTCCACGATCGCGCCGACGCCCAGCTTCGCCGCTATGGCGCGGGCGTCGAGCCCGTCGTGCTTGCGGAACGTGTATGACGACGTCCGCGACGCGACGCGCAGCCCCTGCACTTTCGCGAGGCCGATCGCCAACTCGTCGGTCATCCCGTCGGCGAAGTAGTTGGACGCCGTGTCGCCGCTGGCGTTCTCGAAGGGGAGTACGGCCACGCCGCTGATGGCGGCATCGGCATTCGCACCCGCGTGCGTGCCGCGCCATGCAGCGTACCCGACGCCCGTGATGACGAGCAGGCCGGCGGCGAGCGCCGCGAGCACCCAAGTGCGACGTCGCGAGGCCCCAAGCGCCGATGGCACCACGGCGCTCGTGTTTACTGCTTCCAGCGACTGGAGCACCTCACGCGCGCTCTGCGGCCGACGGGCCGGATCCTTCTCGAGCAGCCGGGCGACGAGTTGTGCGAGCGGATACGGCACGTCCGGTCGCGTGGTGTTCAGCAGCGCGGGAACCTCCGTCAGATGTGCGGCGAAGAGCTGGTGCGTCGGACGGCCCGCAAAGGGCCCACCGCCGGCGAGCATCTCGTACGCCACGCAGCCGAGCGCATACAAGTCGGCGCGGTGATCGGTGGCGGGATCCCCGGACGCCTGCTCGGGCGCCATGTAGGCTGGCGTCCCGATGCTGGTCCCCACCTGGGTCAGCGTGCCGCCCGGGGCCTGCGTGCGCGAGGCCGAGAGCGCCTTGGCGATGCCGAAATCGGTGACCACCGCGGTACGGCCACTGAGCAGGACGTTCTCCGGCTTGATGTCACGGTGCACCAGCCCGTGCCCGTGCGCATATTCGAGCGCCGTTGCCACATCACGCAGGATCGCAACCGCCTCAGCGAGGGGCACCGGGCCCTCGTCGAGGCGCCCCCGCAGCGACTCACCACGCACGTAGGGCATGGTGTAGTACGGCAACCCCTCGCTTGTCACGCCCGCCGCGTGAACCGGTACGATGTGGGGCTCCTGGAGCGCGGCGGCGAGCTGGATCTCACGCGTGAACCGCTCCGCGCTGAGGCCCTGGGCCAGCTCGGGGGCGAGCACCTTGACCACTACATCGCGTCCGAGCGCCTCATCGCGCGCGACGAACACACGGCTCATCCCGCCTCCACCGAGCTCCCGCCCGACCGTGTAGGCCGTGCCTAGCGAGATCTGGAGATGGTCATGAAGCGCATCGCGCGCGAGGTCTGGCAAGTCGGCACGGTAAGGGGCGGCAGCACGCGGGGCAAGCAACTGCCGCACGGAGAGGCACGCGAACATACCACCAAGTCTGCTACCGGGATACCAGCGGCGAAGAAGTGGACGCGTGCAGGGAAGCCGCGTCGTGCGAGCATGGGCATGTGGCATGCGCCGTGGTCTTTACGTTGGCGCTCAGGGGCGTGTGCGCCATACGTGGCGCAGCGCGCGCTAGAGATGTCCAGGACCATCACGTTCCCTTGCGACCGATGATCCTGAAGTGCAGCTTCGCGCACGTTGCCGAACCGAACCGCCTCCGCCCGCCTTGTCCGAACCTACTTGTGATGCACGCCGTTCCCCTTGTCCGGGGAGGCGTCGCGGCTGCCCTCCTGCTTGCCGCCACTGCCGCTGGCGTACACGCTCAAGCGCCGGCCTGAGTGTCGTCTTGTACTCCCTGCTCCCGACCTGACTCTTCGAAGCAACTCGCGCGCTGGTTCTCACATCGCCCCGCTGCTGATGGACTCAGCGCTGGCCACATCGCACGACGCGCCGCGTTTAGCAAGCTCTCGCCCTCGGCCATCACGCGCCACCGTTCGTCTCCTGCGGGAGTCAGTCGACCATTGGCCGTAAACTTTCAGCCCGGGCTCTGCCAAGTATGGTCCCGAAATCATCGTCCGGATGCAGAGACCCGGACGCGGGACAGTCCGTCCTGCACCACCACGCTATCGAAGCGGACGCGCTCTTGTCCGAGATCGTCGTCCGGACGGGGTAGGCGGACGCGGGACAGCCAATCATGCATGCACGCATCTTCGTATGCGGACGCGCTCATGAGAAGGCCGCGGACACGCAGCTGTACTTTTCTGGACCCGAGCCCATCAAGCTGAACCATGCGTAGAAATTCGGCAGTGTTGTAGAGGGATTCGGCTTGGTTCTGCATGCGGTCCGATTGACTAAAGGTTTGTGACGTGTAGGTCAGTCGGAGGCACACGTGGCAGCCGGCGCCCGCCGCGTTGCGGATACGATACGCGTCTCGTCTTCGCGAGCGGCACGAGGGACGGACCAGCGACCATCCGCCGGACGGTCGACCACACCCCCCGATACGCGGCGCGTCCATCAGAAGCTGAGGCCTGGGGTTGTGCGCTTGTGGGCTTTCTACAACACCGCGTCCTCGGTGTTTTGCGCTCTGAGCGGAACATCCCGGCCAGTACGGTGAATGGCTGGTGGCGCGTCTCCTCAACCTCAGGTTAGCAAGGACCCAGAGCTGCCCTTTGACGTCCTGTTAGGCGCTCTATTGTCCCCGACGTAGACTTGCAGGATGGACGAACAATCGCTGCCGCACGGTCTTTGCGGCAATGCCGAGCGACTTCACCGTGGACTCGAGCACCAGTTCGCCCGGCCCTGATGGCGTGAACTCGAAGTCGGCTGTCTCACCGGCACCCATGTGCAACCTCGCCGGGCGCATCGTCGCTTGCCACTCGGGCAAGGTGGCGCCGTCCTTGGCGAACGCCCGCCACTGCTGCACCACGGAGTCGGCTTTCAGCACCACATCATCCTGGCCATTCGGTGTGATGTTGATGAACCGGAAGCGGTACGTGCGCCCAACCTCAAGCGAGATCGGTGCGGGCGCCGCACTCCCGTTCACCCACGGTGGCGCATCGCTGCCCGGTCCACCGAACCCGAGCAGGAAGACGCGGTCCGCTATCGAATCCACCCGCTCGCCGCGCTCGGTGATCAGGAGCGGTCCGTACAATCCGGAGTTGAGTACGTTCGACTCATGCGCGTGCGTGTGATAAATGAATGTGCCCGCGCGATCCGGAGTGAAGCGCACCACGAACGATTCGGCGGGGGCGATCATCGGGGCAACGCGCGTGCCCGAGCCGCTCCAGCCACCGACGCCGTCGTAGTAGCTCTCGAGCTCGATGCCGTGCCAGTGCACAGAGATCGGCACAGGCGTGCGATTCAGCACCGTGATCTCCGTTCGTTCGCCGCGAATCAGCCGGATTGGAGTGCCCGGAATGTGCATGGAATCGCGTGCGGGCGCCGTCGGGCCTTCCTGGAGCACGAAGCTATAGCCGGGCTCCGTGCCGAAGAAGTTGGCCCGGCTGTTCGCATACAGCCGCAGTGTCTTCTCGGGCGGCTGCGCATCGTCGCGCACGATCGTTTGGCCGGGGCGTGGCTTCACAACGATCCCCATCACCAAGCCTGCCATCCCGTCCGTAGCAGGGTTCATCGCATGCCCAGGCATCAGCGCGGCGAGAGGGGTCAGCCGCAAATCTTCGGCGATGTGCCACACCAGATGACAGTGAAAGAGTCAATCGCCCCGGGCGCGACGGCGACCAGGTCATGCGCATGGTCGAGCCCGACCGCATCCATTCGGTGACCGCCGTCCGCTGTTGCCTCTGGGAGTACACGGTGTCGGTCAGTCCGTCACCGCGGGAGTCCACCCGATAATAGAAGCCGTGTCGATGCATCGGGTGCCAAATAAAGGTCCCGTTGATCACGCGCCAGTGAATAGTGTCACCCACCGTGTAGCCAAGCCGTTCCGTGAACGGCCAGCTGCGGCCATTCACAGTGAGGATCTCAGAGTGTTTGCTGGTCAACTTCCTGGCATCGCTCGGTTTGAACCAGGCGTTCATGACCATGACCCGGTCGGACGCTTCCGCGGAGATTGTCGAGAGTCGACGATAAACGCTCCGAGGAGCTGGCCGTCTTCTCCCGACCCGATGCCCTGCCGGGTGCCTGTTGTGCGGCCCCAGTAGAAGTAGGTTCCGGGCACGGACGCCCGGAACCGAACTTCGCGCACCGTATTCGGAGCGATGTCCACGGAATCCGGCGCTGGCGCGGCGCCGTCATGGAGGCCGCGCACCAGCAACGGCAATGCGAGTGTATTCCTCAGTGTGATGCGGAGCTCGGTGCCCGCGCGTACGCGTATGAGCGGCGCCGACGACGTGGGCGCCTTGCCTTCCTCCCCGAACGCCTGCAGCGCGATGCTGTTGCCCGTTTCTCCGTCGGGGAACAAGAGCGCATCCTGCGCAACCAGATGCACCGTCAACACGCCGTCTTGAAGCTCGCCAGCCGATCGACGATCTCGTTCGCAACAATGCGGGGCAGTTCGCGATGTGCGACGCTCGGCTCGGGAGTTACCGCGAACTGAAACGAGAGCAGGAGCGGGAGGATGAG
>JAYVNZ010000459.1:0-2264 GCA_043758185.1 Gemmatimonadaceae bacterium
GTGGCCCCTTCGTCGCCGTACGCGATCATGTGCTCGCTCAGGAACGCCGCACCGGCACTGGTCCCTGCAACCGGCACACCTGCCGCATTGCGCTCCCGCAGCAGCCGCGCGGCCGGCGTGCCACCCAGCGTGGACGTGAGCTTGAGCTGGTTGCCGCCGGCAATGAAGATGCCCGTCGCATTGGCCAGCCAGTCCAGCCAGTCGGCATCGTCGCAGTCGCTGCGGTGCTCGAAGTGCAGTGATTTCGTGGCCGCGACGCCAAGCCGCGCGAACACCCGCTCGTAGAAGGTGCCGATGTCCGGCTCGTTCGACGCCGTGGGAATGATGGCGATGCGCGCCGGCGCCCCTCCGCTCAGTGCGAGAAAGCGCGCCAGGATCCCGTCATCCAGCAGCTTGCCGCCAATGGGAATGATCCAGCCGCGAGGGGTGTCGGGATGCGCACGCGAAGGCATGGTGCGGAAGCTAGCGCCCCCTACAGCGGGCGCACCCAGATGTTGCGGAAGCTGATCGGCTCGCTCTTGTCGCCGTGTGCCTGCAGCTTGATCGGGGCCGTTTCATACGCCGTGTATGTCGGGGCGCCGATGTACCGTGTTTCGCCCGTGAGTGCGTAGTCGCTCTGCACGAGCACACCGTTGTGCAACACGGTGACGCGTGCAGGCGTGGCCATCGCACCGCCGGCGCTGAAGGTGGGCGCTGTCCAGATCACGTCGTACGCCTGCCACTCGCCCGGCTTCCGGCTCGCATTCACGAGAGGAGCAGACTGCTTGTATATACTCGCCGCCTGTCCGTTCACATACGTCGGGTTCTGGTACGAATCCATGATCTGCAGCTCGTAGCCGGCATCGCCGAGCCCGGTAGACGCCAGGAACACGCCGCTGTTGCCGCGGCCCTGGTCCGTGCCGGTGATGTTGGCGGGCACGCGCCATTCGAGATGCAATTGATAGTTCCGGAAGCTCCGCTTCGTCTCGATGTTGCCGGTGGCCTTGTTCACGGTGAACAACCCGTCGGACATCACCCAGCCCGCGGGCGACTTGTCCTTTGTGTTGACCCATTCGTCGAGCGAGCGCCCGTCGAACAGCCGGATAGCGTCGGAGGGTGGCTCACGGTCCGTGTTGCCGGGTGTGACGACGCGCGGCACCGGCGTCCATTGCTCGGTGTCGGCAGGTTTGGGCGCCGTGGCGGGCTGCTGCGCCCGCGCGCAGCCGGCGATGACGGCGAGAAGCGCGAGGCTGCGATATGTACTGCGCATGGGAGCTCTCATGACATCTGCGGTTGAGGGGAGAATCAGATGCCATATGTTCGCCCCCGGGCCTTCAGGGTGCAACCGCTTCACGTCGCAATACGCGTCAGGATGTCGAGCATCAGCCGGCTGCCGAACTCCAGCGCCGAGAGCGGCACGCGTTCATCGTGTCCGTGCATCCGTCCTTCGTCATCAGCGTTCAGCGGGAACGGCAGCAACCCATAGGTCGGTACCCCCCACTGCCGCAGGAGCGCACTCTCCGTGGCGCCCGTGCTCAGGTACGGCACGGTGATGATGCCCGGATCGATGGCCGAAACACCGTCCCGGATGGCCGCGAACATCGGCGTATCGTGTGACGAGACAGGTGCCTCGGTGCCACTGGAGGCCACCACGATCTCCACTCCCGGGTCGCCGACCACACGCCGCAGCCGATCCAGCACATCGGTGATCGCATCACCTGGCAGGGTGCGCACGCTCACCGTCGCTACAGCCGCCGTGGGGATGACGTTGTGGCGCGCGCCGGCGACGAGGATGGTGGGAGAGATGCCGGTGCGCAGGATGGCATCGAACGCCGGCGTGTGGCTCAGCACGGCGCATCCGTGTCGCGCCACCTCGGCATCAGTCGCGGTGGCGTCGATCATCGCGCGCGCGACGTCTGCATCCGGCCAGATCTCCCCAAGACGGCGAAAGAACTCGCGCGACGTGGGCAGGAGCCGAATCGCCTCCTGGTGCTCGCCGATCCGCGCAACAGCGCGGGCGAGTCGCACAACAGCATTGTCGGGCAGCGGCACCGACGCGTGGCCACCTGTCCCCTGCACACGCAGTTCGACGACGTACGGTACCTTCTCCGTTGTCTGGACAGCGGCGTAGAGCGCGCGGCCATTCACGACGCGTACGCGACCGCCTTCATTGAGTGCGAACTCGGACCGTATCAGGTCCGGATGGTGCGCGATGAGCCACGCGAGTCCGGCATCGCCGGCCATTTCCTCATCGGGCGTTGCCGCGAAGACGATGTCGCGTCGCA